>NZ_JAKMRU010000025.1:0-14922 GCF_025772235.1 Campylobacter sp. IFREMER_LSEM_CL1085
TAATATAGATAAAATTAAGGAGTTGAATGAGTGATTTTATCTGCTAATTTTTTGAGTTTCACAATATACTACTTTCTTTTGGATTTCTAGTATATGTTGTGACAACATATCGTTTATTGAAATTACCATTCCAAAAGCTTAGATAATCTAGCGATAAATTCTAACAATGATAGTTTTAATGATACTTGTAATGCTTCAATACCACCTGCAAACAATTGTGTTAAAAATAGAAAAGTATGTCCATTTAATGAAGAAAGAGAATGTGTTTTAACAGATAATAAGTATCAATGTTCCCCGTTTCCTTGCATAGAAGGTGCTAGCGATATTGAAGATGAAGATACTCAAGTTGGTATTAATGATGAAAATAATAATGGTTGGGAATATGATGGTTCTTATAGAGGACAAATTTTTATCTTTAATAAAAAAGATAATAGATGTCGCTCTAAAGACAAATTTTTTGGCTTAACTGGTGGTGGTTGCTGTGATAAAGATAAAGTATTTATAGGGCTTGTACCTTGTAAAGAAGATGAAAAAAAGCTAGCAAAACTCAATAAGCAAAATAGATGTGTAGAAGTTGGTGAATATTGCTCTAAAAAAATTAAATTCATAGCTTGTATTCAGCATAAAAAAACACATTGTTGTTTTAATTCAAAATTAGCAAGAATATTTAATGAACAAGGACGCCCACAAATTGGAAGAGGTTGGGGTTCTCCAAAAAGTCCTGATTGTAGAGGATTTACTCCAGAAGAATTTCAAAAGTTAGATTTTAGTGAAATAGATTTAAGTGATTTTATTGCTGATATTGTTGGAAGTATTGATGTAGATAAAATACAAGCTGATTCTATAAAAATACAAGAAAAGATTGAAAGCAATCTTGAGAATTTAACAAGAAAACATACTAATTAAAAAGAAAATAAAATTATAGAAAGGAGATAGAGTTTAGTTAAAAGTTTGTTTGGTAAAAGCCAAAGGGATTGTTCTAAACCCTGCAAAAGCAGGGGATACTCAATAAGCCTTGACATAGCAAAGCATTAAGAGTATAATTATTAGAACAATGTTGAGCATTTAACTCACCTCCCTTCTGGGCGGTAAATTAACGCTAAAGGGTTGCGCCCCTTTGGCGTTGCACCCTTAATATAATTATATCAAACAAACTCTTTAACTTCTTTAATACAATTGATGAAAAGATTTTACATTTTATTCCTTAGTGCTTTAATTTTTGCACCTTCTTTATTATTTGGTGCTACAAATATAGATGATAATCATATTATCTTTACTTGGGGCTATGGTGAAGTAGCAAATGATATTTTACAAGTTATAAAAGATGTTATATTTTTGCTTCAATTAACTAATAAAAGTAAAGAATCTTTTCATATCAATATCTTAATCAATAGTGATACACTTTATAAAAATCCTTTATTGCAATATAATATAAATAGAACAATTTCTAAAGATGATAATATCATTTATGCTTTAAAAAATACTTCTAGTATAAATCAAGCTTTTAAAAACTTAAAAGAATTACAAGAAGTATTATTAAAAGAAAATATATTTTTAAATTTTATAGACTTAAATAGCAAAGAAAGCCTTTTAAGTTTTTACAATCAAATATTAAGTAATCATCATCTTAAAGATTATTTTTATATAAAAAATAATCAATTTTTTATTAAAGAAGATATAAAAAATAAAATTGTATTTCACAATATCAATTCTTCTTCTATTATAAGTAATTATCTTAGCTTGTTAAATGATTTTAATACTTTAAGTAAGATAGAGCTTATAAATATATTAGAAAGTTTAAGTTTATACAATCTTTCAACTTTAATGCAAGATATACAAAAAAGATACTTAAAACTAGAATATAACTTAAAAAGCTTTAATAAAGATAGTATCTTTTTATCTAATATGATTATGAATGTGAGATTGAAGTAGAGTTTTGGATTAATATAAGCTTGTTGTTAATTTATGGTTATTTTCATAATATTGGGTATTATTAAAATTTAATAATATCAATAGTTTAAATAATAAAAATTCAGATCTTATGTATTTGATTTTAATATAGATGAATAAATGATATATTTTGATAAATATAAAAATTATTCATGAAGTTTAATATGTATTATTTCGTAATTTTTTATTTTTTTTCCTAAAATTTTACCCCATCCTAATTTGGAGTGAGAGTAATCTCCTAGCTTAAACAGCATTCTTTTATTAAAAATAATTTTAAGATATAAATCAACACAAAATTCATTGTTAGTTAGAAATAATATACTTTCTTTAAGCTCTTTGTGTTTTTCTGCGTTTGGAAAGTATTTTAAAGCTTCATCATAGTGTATATCTTTTATATAAATAGCTATTTTATTTTGGTAAGATAGAAATTTTTTTCCTAAGATTAGATTTTTTCCTAAAATATGATTTTTACTTCCTAATTTATTTAATTGTATGTGTCTTATGTAAATTTGATGGGGTATATTTTCTATAATATTTAATTGATTTTGTAAATTAAAAGTGATTTGTAAAATTCTTTCAATATAACTTTTAGGTCTTCTTAAACTTAGTAATAACGGTGCAAAAGGCAGATATCTCTTTGCAATTTTTGTGTCATTGATACCTAACATAGAAAATAGTATTTTAGAAATTCTATCGTTGAAGTTAATATCAAAACTTTTTGGATAATTGTTAAGAGTGGTAATTTCAAAAAAAATCCAAAGAAGATGGTGATTGAAGAAATCAAAAAATAAACTCCATCCATCCCCGCCATCCTCATTCCTAGAGAGCTTGTCTAGTATATAAGAAGGGAGTTGTGATGTATTACCTTGTAGACCCATAAAATTAATCATAATTTCAATGGGAAAATCACTAATATTTTTATTGAATTTTACATATTCGATTTCTTTGTTAGGATGCATTAGGGCATTATTTACCCTTAGAAAAATATCTTCTTTGGGATGATCTTTTAATAATTTTTTAAGAAGTTTATAAAAGGTATAAGAGTTTGCATTGTTCATAATATAGGTTTAATTCCTTTTTTAAAAGGATAGTGTATAGTCGCTTTTGAGTTTATGCATTTAATTTTTAATTCACAAAATGAATTAATACTCACAAAGGATGATAAAAATTCTGAAATTATTAATCCTAGCTTATAAACTTCACCCAAAGAATAAAATTTAGAATCATCTATACTTATAATACTCATAGTGCCTTTTTTTGTAATATGCTCATCAATTAAGTAGCTTGGTTTTGACTGTATGTCAATTATTGAAGAGGTAAGTAATTGACATACTACTTCAGAAGTTTTATCATCGGGAAAGCTATAGCTTTCTAAAACTTGAAAAAAGGATGTTTTTGTTAAAAGAGTTTGGTAACTAAATGACAAAATAGAAACTAATTTCCATAAAAGATCACCATTGGTTTTAACTTGCTTAATCGGCGTTGGAATGGTAATGTTTTTCGTAATAGCATCTTTATAAAAAGGTATAAGATTGATATCGCCTATTTTTAAACGGGTCGGTAAATTTTTATTACAGCATAATACATCTATTGTGATTGTTTCATTTGTATTGTTTGAGGAAAAAAACGATATTTCTTTGAAGTTATCTTGCTTGGAATTTGATTTATTTGTAATGTAGTAAAAATCTTGTATTTTATTTTGCATAAATTCAAAACGTTCAAAATTTTTATAATTTTTTAAAATTCTACTCCCGCTGTCGCTATTATGTGCTTTGACTTGTTTTATTTGAACTATATCATATGCATTTAAATTTGTTCTATCGATAAAAATTCTATATCCATTTTTCGAGTGATTATTGATGATAGGTTCTGCTGTTTTTTCGAAAATATTAATGATTGGTGTTGTCGATAATGAGAATAATTCATTTTTTATAATACAATTTTTAGGAAGTGTTTTATTAAATTTAAAAAAAATGCTAATTAATTTACCTTTACACTCATGTAAAACATCCAAGCCTTGTATTGAGATAAAATTAAATTTTTCAGGCAAAAAAAAGTATTCTCTTAGCAAGGAAAAAGATTCAAATCCTAAGTCATTATAAAATAGGCAACTTTCGTTTGGCTTTAAACCCATAGTTTTAATATTATGGGTATTTATTTTAAATTCTTCTTTTGTGTCATGAGATATGACTTTTATTTCTTCTAAATATTGATGCATATAAAAAAGTAATGTAGATGATGTGTAAACATCATCCCCTAAGTATATACTTAGTTTATCTAAACCTAGATGTTCTATGTTTAAATCTTCTCTACTAACTCTAAGTTGTATATCTAATGTATGATATTGTCTTTCACTTCCTAAAAAAACATTCTCTATATTTAATGGATATAGATATACATCATATACTGTTTTAAATTCACATTCACATTTTTCTATAGATACAGATTTAACTGTACTATTTTTAGGAATAATTAATCTGTTGAGTTTGCTGTTTTCGCTAAATTTGAATTCTTGCATACACATAGAAGGTAGAATGTTGGTGTAATTTGGAGAAAGAATATTAATTAGAGATTCTGCAATATAGGGTATATTTTGATCTAATTCTTGATGAATTTTAGAGGTTAATATTGCTAAATTTTCAATAATTCTTTCTATATCTGGATCTTTACTATCGTAAGATAAAAAAGGGGTTAACTTGGGAAATTTATCTATAAAAATTTTCCGAGCATGATTAAGATAAGCAATCTCCTTTTGATAATAATGTATATCATCTTGTGTCATTTTAGATAACCTCGCAATATCGATTATTTTTAAATATAATTTCAATTGCAAATTCTTTAAAATTATCATTACAAAAAACACATTTTAGTAAAAATGAAAGTTGCCAAGGTTTTAAAGAATCATTATATGTGATAGAATTAATTATAATTCTTTTTTCGTATTTACTTATGAGTTTATGAATTTCTTTTGCCATGTTCAAGCAAAGTTCTGTCGAGCTTAAATTTAGATTTTCCATACTAGATAATCCAAAATCTTCAACACTTAAGCAGTCATCAAGTTTTGCATTAAGCAAAACTTGTATATTATTTTTTATTTCTTGAAATTCATTTTGATAAAAAGGGATATTTTGATATTGCTCATCCAATGAATGAATAATTTTATCCAACAAAGACATTTATTATTCTTTATCCAATTTACCTACTAAAGATAGTTCAAAATTTCCACCCATATATTTAAAGTGAGGACGAACACTCAACCCAATCTTATACCATCCAGGCTCCCCTGGTATATTATCCACTTTTACTTGAGCCCCTCTAAAAGGTCTTCTACTTCTAACCTCTGCTGGTGGATTTTCTTGATCTGAAATATATTGTCTAACCCATTCGTTTAAACCATTTTCAATATCACTTCTTTCCTTCCAGCTTCCAATTTCTTCTCTTTGTAGTACTTTTAGATAATGTGCTAATCTTGAAATTAAAAATACATAAGGCAATTGAGTGCCTAAGCGGTAATTTGTTTCAGCCTCTTTTCCTTCTGGTGTGTTTGGAAATATTTTAGGTTTTAAAGCAGAATTTGCTGAAAAAAATGCTGCATTATTGGTGTCTCTTCTTAGAGTTAAAGTTATAAACCCATTTTCTGCAAGTTCATATTCTCTTCTATCTGTAATCAAAACTTCAGTAGGAATTTTAGCTTTTAAGTTTCCAAAATTTTCATAAAAATAAGTAGGAAGATCTTTTACGCTTCCACCGCTTTTTGGTCCTATGATACTACCACACCACCTGTATTTAGCAAAACTTTCTGTTAATCTTGTTGCGAAAGCATATGCTGAATTTCCCCATAATAGATGATTGTGAGATGCGTGAACATTTTCTTTGTAATTAAAGCTTTTGATGGGATTTTCTTCACTATCATAAGGCGATCTTGTCAAAAACCTCGTAACCATTAATCCTGTGTATTTAGAATCTTCATTTTCTCTAAAAGTTCTCCATCTTGTGTATTGTGGACCCTCGAGAAGACTTTGTAAATCCTGAATATTAGCTAATTCTGAATAATTTTCTAAACCAAAAAATTTAGGTCCTAAAGAAGTTAAAAATGGAGAATGACTCATTGCTGCTATGCTTGACATTTTATTTAAAAAAGTCATATCTGGACTTGTAGTGCTTAGTTGGTAATCACCAATTATAGCACCAACTGGTTCTCCACCAAATTGTCCATATTCTGAAGAATAAATATTTTTATAAACAACACTTTGGGTGATGTCTGGATTATTTTCGAAATCTTCTAAAACTTCTTCTTTTGTAATATCAAAAAGATTAATTTTAATATTTTCATTAAAATCAGTTCTTTCTACTAAGAAGAAAAGTCCTCTCCAAGTCGATTCTAATTTTTGAAATTCTTCATTATGTAAAATCTCATCCATTTGTTTTGATAATAAATCATCGATATGGGCAATCATTTCATCAAGTGCAAATTTGTTGATTTTATCTTCTATGTTATCGCTTTCAACTATTGCGGAAATAAATTCGGCTACTCCTCTTTTTGCTATACTATAGCTTTCATCATTTCTAGCATATTTGCTTTTTTCCATAATACTTTCAATAATTGGAGTATCAATTACTTTATCTTTTGACATATTATGTTTCCTTTATTCTTCGTTATTTTCTTTTTTGATTTCTAAAAGCAACTGCTCTTTGGTTTTTTCATTTTTTAGAGCATCTAAAACAGCTTTTCTAAAATTTGGAATATTACCCATAGGTCCTTTTAGAGCCATTAATGCTTCTCTAAGGCGCATTAGTTTATTTAACTCTGGCACTTGTTGCACTATATTATCAGGCGAAAAATCTTTCATACTAGATATTTTTAGGTTGATATCTAATTCTTCAGCGCCTCCACCCAAAGTATTTTTAACATTAAATTGGGTTTTGATGTCTAGTTTTTGCATAACTTGATTAAAATTTATTTTGTTGATAGACACAACTTCCCTATCTTCTAAATTTTGTCCATTTTTACCTGTTAAATTAGCCATTATCATAAGTTTTAAAGGTAATTCTATCTCTGCATTTTGCCCGTTTGTTTTTGCCTTGTAGGTTATATTTATGCGTTCTTTTGGTGCACTTGATCCATCAGACATTTTACTTCCTTATTTTTTGAATTAAAATTTATTTTTTAAATTATACATAAAACTAAATAAAGAATAACTAAGTTTATATTTTTTTATTAGTTTTGTTTTTTGCATAATTATACTCATCACTTAAGTAATCCTTTAATAAGGTTTTTTCCATAAGTTCAACTAGTTGTAAGTATATAATTTTTGCATTATTTTTCATATTGTTTGTTTCAAAAACTTGTGCCATGGCTATTAAAGAATTTATATTACAAAATAAAGAATTATTATAATTTTCATTGTTTATTTCAATGAGTATTTGTTCTACTTTTTTATTTTTATCGGATGTAGTGAGTGTTTTTTTATTAGTTTCTTGATTTTGTTTTACAAAATAATTAAATGTATCTTCTTTACACATTAATTCGCCGTTGTCAAATCTTAACTTGGTAATATCTTTGAATTTGAGAATAAAATTGCAAGTTAGTAAATTTAAAATTTTCAAGGAGTGTTCTTTTTGATGATGATGTAAAAAATCACAAAATAGTTTAAATCCTTCTATCCAGAAAGGGTTAAGTGAAAGGTTGTTGATAAAACATTTTATTTGATCTAACTCATTCGTATTTTTATCTAATAGTAATTTTATTAAATTTCTATCAGGATATCTTACTTTAGTGACAAAATCTGAATGCGGTGGAAGGGTTTTTAATCTTCCCCAAGCTGCTTCTGCAAACAATGAATAAGCATTGGTATTTTCAATGTTATTTTCTAGTAATTCTATTGCTAGATTATTTAATAATGTTCTGTATTCTCTATCACTAAGATTAGATAATTTTGTGTTTTTTATATCGATATTTACTTGTGTCACTGGAGATTTAAGAGGTGATTGTTTAGTTTGAGTTATTTCTTCTTTAATGTTTAATTTTGCAAAATTACAATTTAAAATTTCGCGTAATTTTTCAAAATACTCATTTAAACTTTTAGCTGCGACTTGTGAGCATTTTGGTGAATTTTTATTAAATTCATTAATAAAATTTTCAACAATTTGTTTGTATTTCTTTTTTTGATTTAATAGTATAGAAGATGTTTTACTTATATTTTCAGGTTTTTCTCGAAATAATTTTTCTGTAAAAATTATTATTTCTAAAAATATTTTAAAACACTCTTCGTTATTTAATGCTAAACATGATAAAGAAAAGTAAGCGAAAATTTTCATATCCATCGAGTTGTTTTGTAAAATATCTAATGAGTATTCATATACCTTATCCCATTGTATTTTTTCATGATTTAATGTTTTGTATTTTGTCATCTCTTCTTCAAGTAAATGAAATATCTCTAAGTTTTCTAAATTTTCTTCATAATGATCACAGAAAATCATTTTTTATCTCCTAAGCACTATTGAAAGTTTTTTTAATTATAATAAAAAATAAAATTATAGTGTTATTTATTTAAGTATTTTTTTAAGGATGGGAATGAGAAAAATTTTTGTTATGTTGCTCATGGGGTTGTTTTTAAGTTCTTGCTCTAGTGTTGTAAGTGTAAAGATTGATAATATAAAAAATTCTAATTTAAATAGTAGAAATGATGATGTTCCTTTGACTGTTATTGTGTATCAACTAAAAGATGTAAATAAATTTATAAAGGCTAGTGATTTAGAGCTGATTAATAGAGAGGATGCTATACTCGGTAGAGATAAAATTGACTCGATTAGACTACAAATTGCCCCTAAAGATAATATTATTGCTTTTAAAGTTATAGATGAAGAAGTGCCGTATATTGGTATTTTGGTTTTATTTGCAAATAATACTAAAAAGGTAACAAAAATTTGGGCAAAAACAGATGATGCTAATGGTTTTGGAACTAAAAAAACATTAAAATTTGAAATAACAAAAGATGGTATTAGACATATTTAATCTAAGGAAAATATAATGGCAGATAAGCTAAAAGTAGCTTGGTTTAATGGGCTAAATATTGATAAAATTCATTTTGAGCAACAAGAACGATATTTTGAAAGAAATATTAATCTTAAGACAATTTCAACTTTCAATAATTTATATGGAATAATTGATTTAGAATTTTCCAATGAAATGTTAATGCAAGGAAAAATAGCACTTAAAAGAATTTCTGGAATTGCTAAAGATGGTAGCATTTTTAATGCGCCAGAACAAGATGAGCTTCCAGAGCCTTTGGAAGTTAATTATGATTCTTTGGTAAATTCTATTATTGTTATTAAAATTCCTATGGGTTTATCCTCTATAGCAGATATATCTTTACACAATAATATACCTAATTCAAAATACATTAGTTTAAGAAGTGTTGTAGCTTCAAGAATATATGATGATAATACTAATGATGTTTTTAAACATACTGATTTGGAAGATGAATATGAGAATGATAATATTACTTTCTCTCAAGAAAAAATAAGCATTACTTTAGCTAGTTTAAGATTGAAATTGGGCTTTTTAGGTAGTAAAACTCCAGATGAACTTGAAATTCCTATAGCAAAAATCAAAAATATTGATTTAAATAAAAAAATAGAGTTAGATGAAAGTTTTATACCCACTTGTTTAGATTTAAATAAATCTTCGTATATTAAATCATTTTTAGAAGAAATTTCGCATTCAATTAAACAGCATAAAGAAATACTCACTGAAGTATTTAAGGGTATAGATCAAACTAAAAACACCTTGGATTTTAGTACATATTTATCGCTTAATCTTTTAAAAAAATGGTATTTTATTTTTTCATATATAATCAATAAAGATAAAATACATCCTGAAAATTTATATGAAAAATTAGTTGATTTTCAAGGAGATCTTAGTGCTTTTGGTACTGAAAGCTCCTTTTCTGATTTTATAGTATATAATCATGATGACTTGACTAACACTTTTTTACCACTTACTAATCAACTGAGAGTTTTATTTGCAAAAATAACTTCTCCAAAATATACTATGGCTCAAGTAATTGACAATAACAATGGATTTTATGATTTGTTATTTGACAATCCTACGGTTATTGAAGAGGGTGAATTATTTTTAGCTATTAGTGCTGATGTTAATCATGAGTATTTATTATATAATTTTAAAACTCAAAGTAAAATTCATACTCAAAGTAGGATAAAAAGTATAGTAACAACACAATTACGAGGGATAAACATAGAGCAAATTTCAAATATTCCATCTTCTATACCTTATTTAAATGGTTATATTTATTACAAGTTAGACAAAAAAGATGAGCTGTTTAAATACTTTAAGGGTGAAAATGTTATAAGTTTATATCTAACAACAAATATAAAAAACCCTGATATAAAAATGTGGGCTGTATTTTAAGGAGTAATATGCAAAAAGAATCACATTTTAAAGAAGGATCTTTGCTTTTAGAAAGTGATTTAAAAGGTTTAGAAATCAATAAAGTTGTTGATAATTGCTTGGAAATTCTTTTACTTGTTTATAGATTATCTAAGGTTCATTCTTTGGATACTGCTTATATAGAGAATTTAAAAGAAAAGCTTGTGAATGAAATTTTGGTTTGGAGTTCAAGATTAAGTACTTTTAAAGAGTATGATGAGAAAGATATTATAAAATTAAGATATTGTTTATGTGTATTTATAGATGAAAGTCTAATGAAAAATGATTTATTTATTAATAGCTCTTGGGCAAATCATACTTTAACCGTGAGGTTATTTGATGAGACTCTAGGTGGTGATAATTTTTACGATATAGCGCTTTCTTGGTTGTCTAATCCATCCAAAAACAAGGATTTTTTGGAATTCATATATGTTTGCTTGATTTTAGGATATAGAGGAAAATATTCTCATGAAAAAGATGTTGAGGAAAAAATTATTTATCTTTGTAATAATATAGCATCGGCTTTAACTCCTCTTATAAATTTAACAGATGAGACAGCTTTTGATAAGGCTTATAATGGAGCTAATAGGGAAAAATTTTGGCAGTATTTTCAACGCAGATTTATGAAATTTACGTTAGTTGTTATACCTATTGGATGTATTTTAGGTTTTTTTATTTTTGCAATTTTTGATTTACAAACTCATAATATTAAAATCGATTCTAATATTAGCAGTTTGATTAAGAATATAGAAAAATTATAACTCTTCGTTTGGAATGTTTAATTTTAACTTTTGAAACATAATTTCGTTCCAATGTTTTGGAAGATTACAAATTTTTGGGTAATATTTTTGAAAAAAATAAATAAAAATTTGAGGATTTTCAGCTAGAGAAAAATAAAATTTTCCTTTATTTGAAGATAAAATTTTACCATCATGGTTAATATTAGGGCTATAAAATTTATATCCTTTTATTGGAGGCATTTTTTTAAGGAACTTTGAATTTGGATAGTGTTTGAAAAATTTTAAATAACCTTCGATATAACCCACCCCATATTTTAATGGATTTATATTGGTATAGAAAAAATCAATAAAAGGGATATTAGAATTTTCTCCATAGTAAGGATTTGGTATAAGATTGATTTGTTTTTGATATAATTCTTTATATGTAGTGTAAGCACCGGCATTAAAAAGTAATTCATTTTCATCTTGAAATTTACCAGAAAAATATGGAATTAAAAAGTCATTTAGACTCCAAACTAAATATTCGTAAAAAAGCTCATCGCTAAATGTAATTTTATAATCTTGTTTAGATAGTGTATCAAGTTGATTTAATATATCGTTTTTATGGTTGTTTTTGTCATAGATTAAAGCGGTAATGCCACTATTTTCATAAATTTTATTAAAATAATTTTTAATTAAGTTAATGTTTTTGGAATGTAAATCATCAAAATATGAGTAAATTTGTTCTTTGGATAAGATTATATTGTTATTTTGCCTGAAATATTGCACTTTGTTGTTTGTTATTTCATTAAGCCAAAAATTATTTAATTTTTCAAAATTAATATCAAAATTACTTGCTATAAATTTTGGAAACAAGTTGTTTTTTTCTTCTTGAAATATTACCTTTCCTATATATAAAATAGCGGTTAAATCATTAATTTTTTTATTATATTTACTACTATAGAAATTTGAAATATCGTTTATTCTATCTTCAACACATAAAATATTTGTTTCTATGCCAAGATATATGGTTTTATCTAATCTATTGTTAAAAGCATATTTTTTTAAATCAGGAAGTTTAATTTTCATTCTTTAGCCTAGAAAATCTATTATTTTTTCGACAAATCTTGCATCTCTTTCATTTGGTTGTATTTCGTAAGCATTTTCTTGCCTTTCTTTGTCATCAAATTTATAAAAGCCATCAAATAAAATTTTATAATCATCACTTATAGAGAATCCATGTGCATAAAACAAATATCCTCTTAAAATACCTTGTCCCGGATAATAATAAGTTTCAACATAAAAATGTCTAATCTCGTGAATCATAGTTTTTATTATTTCTTTTAAATCATGTAGATTATTTTCATTAACACGTATGCGTCTTTTGTAATATTCTCCCCATTCTTCTTCGTCTCCTTGGAAAAAATCTATTTCACCATTTTTTGTTATTAAATTTAAGTCTAATTTTTCACATATAGCGGTTGCAATCTTACTAATTAAATTTTTATAAATTGCTATATCCAATTTTTTACCTTGCATCAATTCATCATATTTTTCTTTCAATGTTTTAGGATTGTTTTTTTCTATAGGGCAATTTAGCAAAACATCTTTACAAGTTTGAAAATAAAAATCTCTATCTCTTTGATAGTCTTTGAAATCATTTTCCACGCTATCTATGAAAGATTGACTACCTAGGTCAAATCTATAGTAAATATAAGCAATTTTTCCTGCTATTTGAGGATTATTTTTACAGAATGAAAAGAAATTTTCTCTCATAATAGTAAAGGTATCACCTATTTTTTTAGATAGACATTCGAAAAATTTAACAGCATCCCAAACACTTTGTATGTGTGATATTTGGTTCCATTCTTGAATATTTTTGGGATAATTTGCAAGATTAACACCATTAGCAACATTATCATCTTCTCCAATACCCACTCTAAAACTCATATCAATGATCACATAAGGATCTTGTAAAGTCGGCATTTCGCCTTCATAAGCAAATACCACAATATAATATTTTTCAAATTTAGTTTCTTTTGTTCTATAAAGAGGAAGAGAAAAGCCAATTTTATTTGTATTTTCTTGTTCAATTAAAGTTGCATTGTAATCATCATTGCACTCTAATTCTCCATCTTCATCAATATCAACTAAAGTACTAAAACTATCAAAACTTTGCAAATAATCATCCGATACAAATAATAATTGCATTTTAGCTTGACTATCACATTCAAAAAAACCCCATTTTCTTTGTATATCGTCGTTATTCTCTAAGAAAAGTTCTATATATGTTCCTGGTGCAAACGGAGCTTTAAGATCGTATATTTCCTTAGAGTTTATGCTATTCATTTATCTATCCTTTATTTCTTTTGCAAATACAATTTTATTGTTTCGTTTTTGGGGGTATTTAACTTCTAATTCGCAAAGCAATTCTTCTTCATTTGTAATATAGCTTAAATGCTTTAATAAATCTTCAAACAATACTCCATTAACTATTCCTATACTACCATTGCTACCAAATTCTCCCTTTTCATTAATGTTATAAAGATACAAATCCCCCTTACTCATACTTTCTTTATTCTTGCTTTTTTCTTTTTCATTATTTGGATTTGAAATTTCTATTTCTTTAAAACTTTTAGAGCATTCTTTATCTGTGTATAATCTAACACAATACTTTCCCCAAGTCTTACCTATGCTAAAAGGATAATCTTTTAAAAAATCAGGTTGTTTGTTGTAATTAATCTCATTGATTTTAAAATAATACTTTCCTTCAGGTAAGCTTCCAAATTTATCTTTAATACTTTCATCATCATAGTAAAAATATGCTTTTTTCTTGGTAGTTTTATCTTTTATATCTTGATAAAAACTAAAAGCAATTTGTTTATTTGATGGTTTTAAATTATCAGCTTTAGCTACTCCACTTCTTGCCATATAAGAAGATATTAAATCTTTTCCTTTAAAATGATATAAATAAAAACCATCATATTTAAAATAATCTTTATTTTTAAACCTAAGTATAAGTCCTATTTTATGATTGATATAATTATTAAATATTCTTTTGCTATCTTGTAAGGGTTTGGCTAAATAAGCTTTATTATCTTCTAATCTAACTTTAAAACTATGACAATTACTAAAGTCTTTTTCTCTATCAAATCTTATTTTACCTTCTTTATTAGTTTTTAATTTTAATACGCTTTGCTTGATTAGTTTTTCATGATCATACCCTTTTATACTAATACTAGCATTATCAATAGCCTTGCCATGTTCATCTTGTATGATAAGGCTGATGTAATTTGAAGTAGCAGTGTTGTTTATAATGTTAGTGTTATTGTGGGTTAAATTTAGATCTTGATGGTTTAAATCATCATAAGCATAGCGCTTGCTTATCTTTTTAGGTTCTAATTTTATATTTAAACTATTTTTAGCTAAAACATAGTTTTTAATCTTACAATGATAATAATCATAAGTAATGTTTAAATCTTTTAAAGCATATAAATTATTCTCATCATATTTAAGATAATAATTTATTTTTTCATCATTGAAAGAAAAAATTTCATCTTCCTTTGCGCCTAAAAGAAGTTTTTCATAAAAAAATACTCTTGTTTTTAGTTTATTAAAATCTAGATTATAGTTTTGTTCTAATAAAGCTATATCGATTAATGACTCATCTTTAACAAATATATCACAATTGTTCTCATAAAGATGTAAAAGATTTGACATAGATGAAGCATTGTCAAAAAATATAAGCTTTTTATTTTTTTCTTTGTTTTCTAAGATGAAGTGGCTTAGGTTTTTAAGGTGATA
>NZ_JAKMRU010000026.1:0-14884 GCF_025772235.1 Campylobacter sp. IFREMER_LSEM_CL1085
CAATATAGATAAAATTAAGGAGTTGAATGATGAATTATGAGCAAAGATTAAATCAATTTAAAAAAATATATCCCGAAATTTTAGAGTTAAGCTTGGCGGAAAAATCCCCATTTGGAGAATTAAAAAAGATATTAGATGATAGCATAAAAAATGATGTTATTAAAAACGAAGAGCAGTTTAAAACTTTAGCAAATGCGCTATCTTTAGTAGGACAAAGTATAGTAGCACAAAGTCAAACGACAGCATTGGGGATGATTTTGCAAGGCGATGAAAACGAACTTAATAGCGAGAAAATAAAACTTATACAAGCACAAATAGAAACTGAAAAGAAAAAACCCGCACTCATAGATAGACAACGAGAACAAATAGATGATATGTTAAGAATAGAAGCGGCAAAAGTTGCACAAGGATATAGTTTTGGGCTAAGCGCAGGTGGGCTTGAAATACCAAAAGAGTTGGAATCTTGGGTAAAAGAAAAAATTGAAAATATAGATAAATGATTGATAAAAAATATAGAACTCCAAAATATTTTTTAAGAGCTAAATATCCACAGAATGCAAATGACATAGGATATGTAGAATGCTATCAAGCTTGGTTTTTATACGGAACTACCTTTGTACATAAATATGTAGAGCTTTTGCATAAACAATTAATAAGAAAAGGTAGGGCTGTAAAAACAAGAATTTATCACCCGCTCTTCCTAAATTCCTATGGAATTGATTTTTATGATATTAAAAGTCCTTCTAGAGCTCCATATAATTACCATAATAGTGGGGATTTGGGGTTAAATCAGTTTTTTGTAGGTCAAAACCCTTATGAGTGGTATAGAGGAGACCCTGGAGATAAAAGTGGAATATATCATGATACTTGTCAAATTATAAGGAAAAGACAAAATTTAAGCTTGTTTAGTTTTGATTTTCATGGAAAAAATGTTGTTACAAACCCTAGCTATCTTTTAAAATACAAAGAAGAGTTAAAGAATTTTTATTATTTATATAATAGAATAACTTTTGATAAGTTGCACGGTTTTTATAATGCTTTATTGCTTGTTGGTAAAGTTTATGACAAAGATGCTGGAAAATATATATTAATATTTGAGAAGCCAAAATATATTTTTGTAAAATCTAATATAATTAATAACGAGCTTATAAAACCTAATTTTATTTTACCGGATAAAGACAAATTTAAGCCAAGTTTAGTAGAGAGTGAAGATGGTAGATATTACAATTTAAGACCATATTATGATGAGTTCTTGAGATTAAATAAAAATGTATTTATTGTACCTGAAAAAATATCTAATATTGATTTTTTAAGTGCATTTAACAATAACATCAATGTTTCTAAATTAGGCGATATATTTCACCCTCTAGCATTTCTTTCTAATTTAAATAATATAGCTTATCAAGAGCCTGTTGTTTTGAGAAGTCGGAGTAGTTTTTTTTATAAAAATATCTCATTGATGCCTTGTTATAATAATGAAAGCAATATGCCTTATGGAAGAAAAGATAGATGGTTTATTTTATGGGATAGTATGTATGATCTTTATGTGAAAGAAGATAAGGAATGGTGGGAGTTTATAATAGCTCCTGTTGTTTCTGCTGTGATTGTTTTTATTAGTTTTTATACAGGTGGAGTTATAGGTGGGGCTTTAGGTGGTATGATAGGCGGAGCTTCGGCTACAATTATAACAAATATAACAATCGCACTTAGTACGCTTGGAGGTGTTATAGACGCATTAAGTTTTTTAGGCATAGTAGATAATGGAAGTTCTTTAGCTAAAATAAATAAAGTTTTAAAATTGGTTTTAGCTGTTGCAGGATTGGTAAGTGCTGGATATAAAATAGGAGTTGATATTAATAGTGCAATTTCTAATCAAACCCCTATAGTTGATGTTTTAATTAATAAAGATGCTACATCTTCAGATATTATAGGTTATATTAGTGATATATTTTTAAGCTCTAATTTAAAAGAAGCTAGTTTGCCTTTAGATGAAAATAGTGATATTGATGAGCATGTTTTTTTTGGAGAGGCTTCAAAGGAAGATGTTGAAATGGTAACTAAAAATCTACTAAATGAAAACTGGTATAGTTTTGACACCTTAGATATTTTAAATGAAAAAGATGTTGAGATATAATTTAGATAATTAAGTTTTGTCTAATATATTTTAAAGTATCTTTTGGAAAATAAAAAATATATGTTCTTAGCAAATTATACCCATTTTATACCTATTTGTGAATTTTTGGTATAAAATATCTATAAATAAGCTATTTTATAGCATAGTTCAAACCTTGCTGGGGACACCATTTCAAGGAAAAAGATGTTTCATATAGTCTTAGTTGAGCCTCGCATACCACAAAATACAGGAAGTATAGGCAGAATGTGTTTTAATGCAGGTTTTGCTTTACATATTGTCAATCCGCTTTTTAGTATTGATGAAAAGGCAGTTAAAAGAGCAGGACTTGATTATTGGAAAAAATTAAATCCTTTTTTATGGGATAATTTAGAAGATTTTTTAAAAGAGTATGAAAAATTTCAAGATAGATTTTTCTTTGCGACAACTAAAACTACTCAAGCTTATTTTGATGTAAATTATCAAAAAGGTGATTTTTTATTTTTTGGAAGTGAAAGTTTTGGCTTACCTATGGATTTAATGCAAAAAAAATGGGAAAATGCCATTACTATACCGATGAAAGATTGTGGTAGAAGTTTAAATTTAGCTACAAGTGTAGGCATAGTGAGTTATGAAGCTTTGAGGCAAAATTTTGCCTCTTTTGAAAAATTTTAATGATTTAAAACTTGATTTAAAAATTCTTTCAATCTTTCATTTTTTGGGTTTTCAAAAGCTATTTTAGGACATTCATCTACTGCTATAATGCCTTTATCCATAAAGAAAATTCGATTAGCTACATTTCTTGCAAATCCCATTTCATGTGTAACTACAAGCATGGTTAGACCTTCTTTAGCTACTTCTTTCATGATATTTAAAACTTCACCTATCATTTCAGGATCTAAAGCTGAAGTTGGCTCATCAAATAAAATCACATCAGGATTCATCATTAATGATCTTGCTATGGCAATACGCTGTTTTTGTCCACCTGAAAGCTTATGAGGAAAATAATTTTCTTTATCACTTAAGCCAACTTTTTTGAGTAATTCTCGTGCTTTTTTTACTGCTTCATCTTTACCCATGATTTTTGTTTGTACTGGCGCTAGGCATAAATTTTCCAAAACATTTTTATTATTAAAAAGATTAAAATGTTGAAATACCATGCTTACTTTTTGTCGAATTTTATTGATATCTGTTTTTTTATCAAGTATATTGATATTATTGATATAAATATTACCACTATCTGGTGTTTCAAGTTTATTTAAACAGCGTAAAAAAGTACTTTTTCCACCTCCACTAGGCCCTATAATAGCAATAATATCGCCTTTATGCACTTCAACACTAATATCTTTTAAAACTTCCAAATCTCCATATTTTTTAATCAAATTTTCTATTTTAATCATGTTTGTTTAATCTCATTTCTATAAATCTTGCAATTAGTGTTAAAATTTTAACGCTTACATAATATACAAGTCCTGTAAAAATAATAGGTTTAGGGTTGTAATAAATTGCTTGTAAGCTTTTACTTTGCATGGTAATATCCATAACGCTAATATAGCCCACTATTGAAGTTTCTTTAAATAAAGAAATAAATTCATTCATTAAAGAAGGTAAGATATTTTTAATCGCTTGCGGAAAGATGATTAGTCTCATAGAAGCAGAATAATTAAGTCCCATTGCTCTTGATGCTTCCATTTGTCCTTTGTCTACACTTTGAATTCCACTTCTTACGATTTCAGCTACATAAGCAGAACTATTAAGTCCAAGTGCAATAATAGCTACATAAAAATTATCACTCCAAGTAGCAAAAATCACTACTGAAAAAATCAAAAGCTGTAAAAGCAGAGGGGTTCCGCGTATAATGTCTATGTATTCATCTATGATGAAATTTAAACTTTGGATTTCTAAAAATCTTAAAAATGCTAGGAAAAAACCAAGTGCTATTCCTATTAAAATTCCACCTACTGTTAAACCAAGTGTTGTGAAGTAACTATGAACATAAGCTTTGGCTTCTATAGTATAAGCATATTCTCCTGTAGCTAAGCCATTTTGATCTTTAACTTGTAAAATTTCAATAGGAAATGAAAAATAAGCCCAAAAAACAATAATGGCAAAAAATACAAAAATTTTCATCGTATTTTGTTTCAATTTAAACACCTTATAAAATTTTAAAAAAACTAAGTGTATAAAAATTAAGTTTTCTTTTTACTTAAAAGCATTTTTATGTGTTTTTTTGGTAAATATCGTGAGTTAAATTTTCACATAGCTGTAAAAAATAAAATAAAATTAATATAAAATTATATTTTTTTGTAGCAAATTCATTTTTTTATGATAAATTTACACTCGATTAAATTATAAAAAGGAGATAAATATGGATTTAATATCCCAATTTGTTGGCTTTGTAAATAATCAGTATTATTCCATTTTGGTTATTTTGCTTATTATTGTAGGGTTTTATTATAGTTATTTGACAGGTTTTGTGCAATTTCGAATGCTTCCTTATGTGTTTGACATTTTGACAGAAAAGCAAGAAAAACATGAAAAACACCATATTACTCCTTTTCAGGCTTTGATGATTTCAACAGCTTCAAGAGTTGGTATAGGAAATATTGCAGGTATTGCAGTAGCAGTTGTTTTGGGCGGACCTGGCGCTTTGTTTTGGATGTGGGCTATGGCATTTTTTGGTGGCGCTTCAGCTTTTGCAGAAAGCACTTTAGCACAAGTTTATAAAAGTCGTGATGGAAAAAGTTTTAAAGGTGGCCCTGCTTATTATATTAGTAAAGCTTTAAATTTAAAATGGCTTGGAGCTGTTTTTGCGGTGATTTTAATCATTACTTATGCTTATGGATTTAATGGACTTCAAAGTCAAACTATGACTTCAGCATTTGAGTTTTATTATAAAGGTATGGTTGATGCTAGTGAAGTAAGTTTTTCGCAAAGTTGGTGGCCTATTGTAATAGGGGCTATTTTGGCTATTTTTGCTGCTTATATGTTTTTTGGTGATCATACTAAAATAGGTAAAGTAAGTTCGGTTATCGTTCCTATTATGGCGATGATTTATGTTGGTTTATCTATTATAGCGATGTTTATGAATTTTGATAAAATTCCTGAAGTGTTTTCTATGATTTTTAAAAGTGCTTTTGATTTTGAAGCTATTTTTGGTGGATTTGCAGGTTCTGCTTTAGTTATAGGTATAAAAAGAGGATTATTTTCTAATGAAGCAGGTATGGGTTCAGCACCAAATGCAGCAGCTTCAGCTCTTACAACTCACCCTGCAAAACAAGGGGTTATTCAAGCATTTTCTGTGTTAATTGATGTGATTATTTGTACAAGTTCAGGATTTTTGGTATTATTTTCACTTGCTTATGCTAATAATATTGGTGTAGACGGTAAGCCTATTTTAACAGCACTACCTTTAGTGCAAGAATCCATGAAAGAATATTATGGAAATCTAGGTGTACATTTCACTACTATTAGTATAGTTTTATTTGCTATTACTTCTTTGATAGGAAATTATTATTATGCTCAAGCAAATATTAAATACCTTACTCAAAATCCTATTATTATTAATCTTTTTAAAGCAAGTGCCGTGCTTATGATTTTTATTGGTGCAAATATGGATTTAAAATTTGCGTGGGATTTAGCTGATACTACTATGGCGTTTATGGCTACGATTAATATCATTTCTATTTTATTGCTTGGTGGTATAGTGAAAAAGGTATTAAAAGATTTTAGCGAGCAAAAAAGACAAGGTAGAGATCCAGTGTTTAGTGCTTCAAAGCTTGGTATTAAAAACGCAGAGTGTTGGGACTAATGATAGATTATATTATTATTGCTTTGTTTGTAGCTTTTATGGTTTTTCTTGTGTTTGGCTTTAACCGCCAAATGCAAGAAAAAGCCAAACAAAGAGAAGAAAAATTAAAAACAAAGAAAGATTTTAAAAAAAATAGGTAAAATACACTAAAAAATTTTTAAAAAAGAGTGTAAAATGAAATTGTTAATAGAAATAGGTACAGAAGAACTTCCTGCTATTCCTTTATTAAAAGAACTTCCAAATATTACTAAAAAATGGGAAAAGATTTTACAAGAGTATCATTTAGAATCTGAATTTAAATTTTTCTATACTCCTAGAAGATTAGTTTTTATTCATGAAAATTTTAAAGAAAAACAAGATGATTCTTTTGTGGAATTTATAGGTGCACCTAGGGCGATAGCTTATAAAGATGGAAAGCTTACTCAAGCAGGGCTTAGTTTTTTAGAAAAAAGTGGTTTAAAAGAAGAAGAGCTTGAATTTAAAGAAATTAAGGGTAAAGAAGTATTGTATTGTCAAAAACAAGTACAAGGCTTGCAAAGCAAGGTGGTTTTAGCTCAAATGATCGAGGCTTTTTTAAAAAGCTTGAGTTTTGGTAAAACTATGAGATGGGGTGATGGTAGCTTTGAATTTATCAGAGCTATTCGCTCGCTTTGTTGTATTTTAAATGATGAATTGATTGAATTTGAAAGCTATGGCGTTAAAAGCGCAAAAAGCACTTTTGTTCATAGAAGTGTTAGTTATGATTTAATACCTTTTTCAAATATTGATGAGTATCTTAAAACTCTAGAGCAAAATTATATTATTTTAGATCAAGAACAAAGAAAAAAGCTTATTATTGAGCAGTTAAAGACACTTGAAAAAGAAAATGATATTACTATTGCAGAAGATGATGAGCTTTTAGCTGAAGTTGTAGCTATCACAGAGTATCCAAAGGCATTATTAGGGCATTTTGAAAAAGAGTATTTAGAAATCCCAAGCGAAGTGATAATTACTTCTATGAGAGAAAATCAACGCTATTTTGCAGTATTTAAAAACAATACTTTAAGCAATCATTTTATCGTAGTTTCTAATGCGGTTTGTAAAGATTATTCTAAAATCATTAATGGAAATGAAAGGGTTTTAAGAGCAAGATTGAGCGATGCGATGTTTTTTTGGAAAAATGACTTAGCACAGGGCTTAAATAATGATAAAATAAGTCAAATGGTATATCTTGAAGGACTTGGAAGCTTAAAAGATAAAATCATTAGAGAGCAAAAAATCGCTACTAAGCTTTGTGAAGTTTTTGCTAATACTCAAAAAGATGAAATCTTAAAAGCCATAGAATACTCAAAAGCTGATCTAAGCACTCAAATGGTGTATGAATTTACTGATCTTCAAGGTATTATGGGATCTTATTATGCTAAAGCTATGGGTATGAGCGATGAGCTTGCTTTGGCGATTAAAGAACAATATCTTCCAAATGGCGATAATTTAGCTATGCCAAGTAATGAATTTAGTTCTATTGTAGCTTTAGCTTATAAATTTGATACACTCATGGGGCTTTTTTCAATGGGGAAAATCCCAAGTGGTACAAAAGATCCTTATGCTTTAAGAAGAGCAGCAAATGGTGTTTTAAAAATTATTCTAGCTTTAAATAAAAATTTTGATCTTAAGATATTTTTAGAAGTAATAGCTAGTGAATATAAAAGCTTTGATTTGAAAATTTTACTAGACTTTATCTTAGAGCGTTTATATACTTTTTATGAGGTTAATGCTTCTTTTGTTAAAGCTGTGCTTAGCTCTAAAACTTATGATGTTATTTATATTGATTCTTGTATTAAAGCTTTAATACAAAGTGCAAATAAGGCAGATTTTAGTCAAAATTTTGCTACTTTTAAGCGCTTGGCAAATATTGCAATATTAAGTGAAGTTCAAATTAATGAAAATTTGTTTAACACTCAAGAGGAAAAAGATTTATACCAAGCTTTTATGCAGTGTAAAACAAAAGAAAATAACACCCAAGAGCTTTTAGAAAGCCTTTTTGCACTAAAACCACAAATTGATGCTTTTTTTGATAAAGTAATGATTAATGACAAAGATGAAAATATTAAAAACAATCGTCAAGCTTTAGTATGTGCAATTTATCGTGAGTTTTTAAAAATAGCTGATATTAAAGAGCTTAGTGTATGAGAAAAATTCTTTTTTTACTTTGTTTTTTGGTATTTGCATTAGAAGCTAGAGAGATTGAGCTTGTAAAAGGGCAAGTAATTTTTTTAGAATTTGATAAAAATAATTTTTTACAAATTAGCTCAAATTCTAAAAAACTTCCTTTTTTTGAGTATAAAAATAAAGTCATTGTTAGTATAGCCATACCTTATAAAAATCCTAAAGATAGAAAATTAATAGCTGAATTTAAAGATAATTCCAAAGAAGAAATTAACATAAAATTTAGCGAAGGAAACTATAAAAAAGAATTTTTAAAAGTTAGTGCTTCTAAGGTTAATCCACCTAAAGAAACACTTGATCGCATTAGCAAAGAATATCAAGAAGCTATTAAGGTTTATAATACTTATACCAATATGGCTTTATTTGAAGGCAATTTTACATACCCTTTAGAAAGTAAAATTACAAGTGCTTTTGGAAAAGCAAGATTGTTTAATGATACTCTTAAAAGTTATCATAGCGGAACTGATTTTAGAGCAGCAAGTGGGACAAAAATTTATGCTAGCAATGATGGTATTGTAAGGATTGCTTCAAATCGTTATTATGCAGGAAATTCAGTGGTAATTGATCATGGATATGGGATTTATTCTCAGTATTATCATCTATCAAAACTTAATGTAAAAGTAGGACAAAAGGTAAAAAAGGGTGAGCTTATAGGTTTGAGTGGAGCTAGCGGTAGGGTTACAGGGCCACATTTGCATTTTGGAATTTTAGTTAATGGTGTGCAAGTTGATCCACTTGATTTTATAGTCAAATTTAATGCTTTATAATGATAGCTTTTAGTGAGTTTTTTCAAAATTGGATTGATAAATATTACTCCCAAGCTGTGAGTGTTGGTAAAAATGGAGATTTTTATACCGCAGTTAGCGTGGGAAATCTGTTTGGAACACTCTTAGCTAATCATTTTTTAAAACTTATAGATGATAAAAAGCTAATTTTACCGGTTGAAGTTGTAGAAATAGGGGCAAATGAAGGGCATTTAATGCTTGATTTTATACAAGCTCTATACACTCTTAGGGCTGATATTTTAGAGCAGATTGAGTGTTTTATCGTAGAGCCACATGAAAAATTAAAATGTGTTCAAAAAAAACTTTTTGATGAGTATGATTTGGATGTAAAAATTTATAATTCTTTAGAAGAATGTCATTTTAAAAACGCCTTTTTTTACGCTAATGAATTATTTGATTGTTTTGCGTGTGAGCTTATAAAAGATAGAACAATGGCATATGTTGATGATGATTTAAACATTGTTTTTAAAGCTATGAATGAAGATCTTTTAAAAGAATGTGAAAAATATTCTATCACTAATAGCGAGCTTTGTATTTCTTATAAACCCTTTTTATCCAAATTAAAACAAACCTGTGAAAAACTAACTTTTGCATGTTTTGATTATGCAAAAAAAGAAGAAAAAATTAGTATTAGAATGTATAAAAATCACCAAGTGTATAATCTTTTTGAAGAAAACTTAAAAGATTTTTTTGCTAAAAGCGATATTACATATAATGTAAATTTTGATCATTTTTTACAAGTTTTAAAAGAAGAGGGCTTTGAGGTGTTAGAATATAAAAATCAAAATCAAGCTTTAATTGATTTTGGCTTAGAAGAAATTATCGAGCAAGTTAAAAATATTAACCTCCAAATTTATAAAAACTTTATCAACCAAAGTAAAAATTTGATGTTTAACTTTGGCGATAAGTTTAAGTTTTTAGAATTTAAGCTTTAAAATCACTGCTTGTAATATCAAGCCCAAAGCCTTTTAAGCCTATAAATTCTTTATCGGTATTTTGACTTAGAAGTTTGATTTTTGAAATTTTTAAATACCTTAAAATTTGCGCTCCTATGCCATAATTTTTAAATTGTATGTTTTCTTGTTTTTCATTTTTCATGAAAATGATTACACCACCTTTTTGACTTAAAAATTCAATTTGTTTTAATAATTCATTAAATTTATTAGAAGTTAGAAGCTCAAAGTCGCTTCCACTAAGATAAAATTTAACATTCTCGCATTCTTTCAAAGTGCCAAAACTAAAAGCTATGTGTTCATTTTCATTGTGATCTTTAAAAGTCATTTTTTTAGCTTTAAAACCTGCTAAAATACTTTCTTCTTCTTTAATTAAAGAAATCAAACTTTCATTTTTTAAACGATACTCGATTAAATCTGAAATAGTAATCATATTAATATTATGTTTTTTGCAAAACTCAAGCAAATCGCTTCTTCTAGCCATATCTCCATTATCTTTAACAATTTCACATATTACGCATGCTTCTTTTAATCCTGCCAAACGACATAAATCCACTGTTCCTTCTGTATGGCCCGTTCTTTCTAAAACTCCACCTTTTTTTGCTATCAAAGGATTAATATGTCCAGGACGCACAAAATCACTCGCCTTTGCATTATCATCAGCAAAAATTTGTATAGTCATATCTCTTTCGTAGGCACTTACTCCTGTTGTTGCATTTTTTGCATCGACAGTGATGGTAAAAGCTGTTTCGTGATTTGATGTGTTTTTAGGTACCATTAAAGGTAGTTCAAATTTTTTAGCTAAGTTCTCACTTAATGCTACACATACCACACCTCTTGCGTGAGTGATGGTAAAATTTACTTTTTCTTGTGAGCTAAATTGTGCAGGGAAAATCAAATCCCCTTCATTTTCCCTATCTTCTGCATCCACCATTACTAACATTTTACCATCTTGAAGTTCTTTTATAGCTTGTTCTATACTTATATATCCCATAAAATCATTCCTTGAAAATATTTTAAAAATATTATAGCATTTTTCTTGACATTGTATAAAAAATAATATATAATATCACTTTTAATTTAAATAAAAAATTTCTATTGGGGTATCGCCAAGCGGTAAGGCAACAGGTTTTGGTCCTGTCATTCAGGGGTTCGAATCCCTTTACCCCATCCACTTCATATGATGCCGCGAAGTAGAGCAGTGGTTAGCTCGTCGGGCTCATAACCCGAAGGTCGGGAGTTCAAATCTCCCCTTCGCAACCATTATATAAAAATAATTTATAATCTATTTCAACAGATATTTTTTAGCAATATTGAAATCAAATTAATTTAAAATTTCTAAAATTATTGAAATTTTAAAAATACAATACAAAGAATAAAATAGATAAAATATATTTAACAAGAATAAATGGCGAGTTTAATAGGCGTATGATTTATTAATTAATATTGCACATGCTTTGTATTTTATTGTAAAAATGTAAAAAAATGATATTTTTTGTTAAATAGGTAATGTATTAAAATTTTTAGAGTGCAAGAAAAACAATATTGATTTAAAGTCTAACAAATAAAAATATTTCTTAATTGATGAAGAGCAAATGAGGAGACTTTATATTTTAAAGCTGGATATAACAAGATAGTATTATAAGCTGCTAACTACTTAATCGTTTCTTGATTAAATTCTTTAAGATCTATAAATAATAAATCTTTATAATGATTAGCAAATGCTTCTTTTAAGGTTTTATTAAATATTTCATTATGAATATTCATTCTAAGATTCTTTAGATAAGTACAATAATGAGTAGTGTTAAGTTCTTTAAATAAAACATTCATAGTTTTTTAAATTCACAGCCATTATCTGTGAGTATACTAAATTCTTTTATGAGGATTATTAGTTTTTAAGATAATAACAAAACTTTTAAGATATGCTAGTATATCTTGTCTTTTTAGGAGATAAAGCTACAGTATAATCAATTCTTGTAACTAAATCTATCATAGTAAGTATATATTTTATTTTATTATTGACATATTTTATAGTATCTATTGCCCAAGTATTCATAGGAGTTGTTTTAAGATTTTTTTAGTTATCTATTTTTAACTTTCTCTTGTAGCTTTTATTTTGGCCTAGATAATTAATTCTTGTAAGTGTTATTCTCATTTTATCTTTAGAGATGATTCTTCCTATGGTGGAAACACTAGGAGGTAGGCTTTAAAAAATAATACAATCTTTCTTTATCTAAATTTATATAAATATGCCTAAGTCTTTTAATATTTAAAGTAATTTCCAAATCAAAAGAACTTCTTATATTTTTTACTTTAGTGTATTTTGTATTTAGGGTATTTAAATTATCATTATTTTTGTGATAAATTTCTTGTTTTCTAAAAAGTATCTTTTTATCTATATTAAAAGCTTCTAAAGTAGCTTTTAAACCATGATGCTTATGAAAGATATAATTTTTATTCTTTGTTCTATTATTTTATGTTTTATTTCAAAAATATAACTATATTCTCTTAATTTAGCAAATCCTTTTATACATCTAAATAGATAATCTGTTTGGATAAATATTCCTTAGTTAGTTTTATTAATCAAATATTTCTTGATTGGTAAATAAAAGATAGTAGTTTTATTAACTAAGAAAGTGCCAAATGTGTTCGAACTTGTGTGATAATATTTTATCTTGATGTTTTTAATCTTCACATTGAAGCAATACAAAATAAGTATAAGAAATTAATTTTAAAATATTTTGTATAATTATTCTAAGGTATATTGTAGCAATTATTATGTTATTGTAATAATAATCAAGATTTATTAATGATTACTCTCTCTTTTTTTATGAGTCATTAAATGATATAAGAATAAATTATACTCTTGTTTTCTAAGTTGATAACATGAAATAAAATTTATTTTATACTCTTCTTGAATATTAAAGATAATAAACATCTAACCACTGCAATAATCTTTAAAAAATATTGATTAAGTTTGATGTTGAAATAATGTAAGCCGTACTGCCTTCTATATAGTATGAACTACAAGTAAAATTCTTTCTTTTTTTAAAAATATGATCTTCTTCATCACTTGATTGATATAACTAAGCCATATTTATATGTAAATCACTGATTTGGTCTTGTTAAAACCAACTACAATGAAGCTTAAAATAAATATAGCAGTTTTGATTTTTAAACATTTGAAGAAATGGAATAAAAATCCTGAAAAAATTATCAATTATTTTAAAATAATTATAGATAAACATGACAATGAGATAAATATATAGTATTAATTTTAAAATCCAATTTTATACAAATCCAACATAATAAAGATTTTCATCACTTAGTTATTTTAAACAAACAATTGCGTTAAAAAATGAAATCATAAATAATGCTATGAAAAATATATCAAACTTATAGGATAAAATTTTTAAGTAAAAAAACTATAAATGGAGTGCGGTTGTAAATATCAAAGAAACTACACAAATGAATGATTTAGAAAATCTTTTTTAAACACTTTTAAAAATACAGCTTTTAATGCCATTAAATAGCAATCACCGTGATGAAGAAGAGAAGAAGCAAGATAAGGTTTTCAAAAGAAGCACCTTTTCTTCTCTAAATAAAATACACCTTATAGGTGCCATATGTTTTGTGCTAAAATGGGTGCGGGGGCTGTCTGAGTGCGTAGCACGGAGCACGGACAAAGTCTGCCGCTTAATATTAAGATTAAACAGATATATCTAAAAGCTGATCTTTTTTATTGTCTGCTTTATCTGTATTTGTAGAATTGCTTTGTTCTTCTTTTTTAGCTTCAGCTTCTACTTTTTTTGTATTATCATTCTCAACTTTTTTTTCTTGTTCAAATTTAGCTTCTTCAAGTTTTAATAGTGGTTTTGCTGTATAACGCAAGCTTGTATCAATAACTTGATTACAACATTGAGAATATACTAATCCCATCATTATCCTTTAGTGATTTATACAAATACCTAATTTATCACAAGCTTGATGCTGATAAATAGGCTGATGTATTGTCTGGCAATTATGAAAATTTTCACAAGTTAAAATTCCATCTTGTTGTTGTGAATTATTAAAATTTTTCTTGCTATGATAACTATGATTTAAAGCTAAAGCAACGCTAGATAATGAAGCAATAACTGCTAAACCTAAGATAATTTTTTTCATTATTTTTGAGCCTTTTTATGATTATTTTTGATATATGAATAATTATAAAAGTCAAAAAATTAATTTAATATTAAATAAGAGAAAAAAACAAAATTTGCTTAAATATTGAAAAAATTACTCAACTTTTTTTGTTTTTTCTCGCGCGTATGCGTTTTTATATATTTAAAAAAGCAGGGGATGGATTTTCACAAAAGTCTATGTGATAGGAGATAGTGAAATATTAAGTGGATAAAGTCAAAGATGATAGAGATACTTTAAGAACTTTGTTTGAAACACACAAGACAAATAATGAAAGATTAGAAACTCGACTAAAAGAAATAGGCAGATGGTGCGAAAAAAAATTTAAGCGTGGAGCAGTTAAAAGAAATATTTCCATTAAAAGCCGAAAGAATAGAAAAAGAGCTTAAATATCAAAGAGCTTTTGAAAATTCTTTTGAACAAGCAAAAACTAAAAGAAACGATAGAGGGTTTGGGTTTAATAGATAGTTTTCCTTTTTGGTGCTTTAGCAAATCGCACCTGTTAAGGTGCTATGATTTGCGATAATTGGGGTGCGGGGGCTGTCTGAGTGCGTAGCACAGAAGATGGACAAAACCCACTGCCCTAATATTAAGATTAAGCAGATATATCTAAAAGCTGATCTTTTTTGCTAGTATTTGCTTGATTATCAGCATTTGTAGAATTACTTTGTTCTTCTTTTTTAGCTTCAGCTTCTACTTTTTTTGTATCTTCTTGCTGTTTAGCAATCGCCTCTTCTAATGCAGGTTTATCTCGATATTCTACTTTGGTATCTACCAAGCCGTGACAAGTATTAACAAACATTAACAATATCCTTTTCATTTGCAAAAAGTATCTTGA
>NZ_JAKMRU010000027.1:0-14427 GCF_025772235.1 Campylobacter sp. IFREMER_LSEM_CL1085
CCCTTAATGGGTTTAGTTTGAGTGATATAAGATTTTATTAGCAGATACTTGATAAAATGCTATAATCTTGCTTTAAATTTTTTTAAAGGTTTTTTATGGCTGCTGATGATCAAGAGAAAACAGAAGAACCCACATCCAAGAAAATAGAAGATGCGCGACAAGAAGGAAATGTCCCAAAAAGCCAAGATGCATCTGCTGTGGCTGTACTTATTATAGCTGTGGTTGTGGTGTTGTTTATGATGCCTTTTATAGGTGAGAGAATTAGCGGTTTATATCGTTTTTATCAAAGTTTTATAGGCATTGAAATTGATTTAAAGATTTTACAAAAAATCATTATAAAAACTATGATAGAGATGTTTATTATGGTATTGCCCATTACTTTAGTAATTATGGTAGCGGGTGTGCTTGGAAATCTAATGCAGTTTGGTTTTATTTTTACTACTAAGCCCATTACTCCAAATTTTAATAAAATTAATCCTATTAACGGGCTTAAAAATCTTTTTTCTTTAAAAAAGATTATTGAAGCTTTGAAAATTATACTTAAAGTCGGTGTTGTATTTGGTATAGCTTTTGTTTTTTTATTGCAATTTATGAAAGAACTTCCTAGAGTAGAACTTTATACGATTTATCCACAACTTTTATGGCTTAGGGATAAAGCTATTATACTTGCAGCTATTGTTATTATAGCTTTTTTGATTATAGGGCTTTTAGATGTACTTTTGGTAAGGTATCAATACTTTAAAAACTTACGCATGAGTAAGCAAGAGGTTAAAGATGAATTTAAACAAAGCGAGGGAGATCCTTTAGTAAAAGGAAGAATTCGTCGTTTGCAAATGGAAGCAGCAAGGCGTAGAATGGTGCAAGATGTTGCTAGTGCTGATGTTGTGATTACTAACCCTACCCACTATGCGGTTGCTTTGCGTTATGATAGTTCCAAAGAAGCTGCACCAAAAGTTTTAGCTAAGGGGGTGGATTTTTTAGCTTTGCGTATTAAAGATATGGCATATGAATACAATGTTATGATTTATGAAAATCCTCCTTTAGCTAGAGAACTTTATAAAGCTTGCGAGGTAAATGATCTTATTCCACCAGAGCTTTTTAAAGCAGTGGCAGAGGTTTTAAGCTTTGTTTATACTTCCAATAGACAAAAATTTGCCGATAGATTAAAATAAATTTAGCTTTTTAATCAAGCTTATAATGGTCATAGTTATAGAAAGGGTGTAAATACCTAAAAGTGCTATGCGGTGGGATTTAAGATTGATTTTTTCCATGATTTTTATACCAAGATAAACTCCTAGCATAGAGCTAAATCCTACTAAGCTTCCATTTTGTAACACTTCTTTATCAATGATGTCATTATATACAAAAGAACTAATTCCTGAAATTGAAGCAAATATTACAAAAAATAAACTAAGTGGCACTACTTTTTTAGTATCATAGCCTAAAAAATAAGCTAAAATAGGGGTAATTAAAAGCCCACCACCAATTCCTAAAGATATAGCAAAAATTCCTGTAAATACGCCACAAATTAGCAAAATAGAATTTTTTAAGATATTAGAGTGGTTAATGTTTCCAATGGTGCTTTTTTGATTAAAAGCAAATTTTAAAAAGAATACAATACTCACGCATAGAAAAATACTTGTTAAGGTTATATCTGAAAAATACGAGAGTAAAAGCCCGCTAAACATCGCACCTAAAAAGCCTCCAAAGCCTATGATAAGTCCATCTTTTAAGATTAAATTTTTCTTTTTATAGTTTAAATAGGAACCAAAAATAGAAGCAAAAATCATTTGTACAACAGAAATTGCAACAGCATGATGAGAGCTAAGTCCTAAAGTAAGCATGAAAGGAACGATAATCATACCACCACCTATGCCAAAAACCCCTGAAGCCATACCTGAAAAAATTCCTATAATCATATAAGGAAGTAAAGTTAAATCCATAATTTATAAACCTTTAAATAAAAAATATTGTAACAAAATAAAATTTATTTATCTTTAGAAAATATAATCATAGTCGATTTATGATGATTATAAAGATTTTTTGGAGTTAATATGAAATTTTGTAAAAAATGCGTTATGCCAGATACTAAGCCTGATTTGCATTTTAATGATGAGGGAATTTGTGATGCGTGTTGCTCGCAAGAAGCTAAAAATCATGAGATAAATTGGCAAGAGCGTGAAAAAGAATTTCTAGAACTCGTTAAAAAATATAAAAAACATCCTGTGTATGATTGTGTGATAGGAGTAAGTGGTGGTAAGGATTCTACCTTTCAAGTTTTAAAATGTCTTGAACTTGGACTTAATCCTTTGTGTGTTTGTTTTGAACCAAGTATTCCTACTAAAATAGGTAAAAAGAATTTAAAAAATTTAAATAATCTTGGTGTTGATTTAATCCATATCAAAAGAAATCCTTTGGTGTATAAAAAATTAGCCCGCGAAGCTTTTATAAGAACGGGTGATAATGAATGGCAAAACCATTTGGGGATTTTTACATGTGTTCCAAAAGTAGCTGTTGCTTTTGGTATTCCTTTGATTATTTGGGGGGAAAGTCCGCAGATTGAGTATGGTGGGCCAGCTAGCTCTAAAGAAAAAAACACTTTAGGTAGAGAGTGGCTTGAAGAATTTGGCGGACTTTTGGGTAATAGAATTTCTGATATGATTGGTGTTGATAGTATTAGAGAAAAGGATTTATATTTTTATACTTATCCAAGTGATGAAGAGCTTCAAAGAGTAGGAGTTACAGGGTTATTTTTGGGATATTATTTTAAATGGGATTATAAGTATAATTTAAAATTAGCCCAAGAAAATGGTTTTAAAACTAGTACAAAACCAGTTGAAACTACTTATGAGAATTTTGAAAATTTAGATTGTTATTCAAATCATGTGCATGATTATTTAAAATACTGCAAATATGGTTTTGGAAGAGCTACGGATAATGCGTGCTTGGATATAAGACTTGGCTATATTAGCCGTGAAGAGGGCATGAGACTTGTAAATAAATATGATGGAAAGCCACCTAAAAAGGCTATTAAGAAGTATTTGGAATTTAGTGGTTTTAGTGAAAAAGAATTTGAAAAAATTGTCGATTCTTATACTAATAAAAAGATATTTAAACGCGATGAAAATGGTAAATTCTTAAGAGATAGTGATGGATCATTGATAAAAAAAGATGAGTTTGTTTTGAAATGATTTGTATTGTTGATTATCATCTTGGAAATTTTAAATCTGTTTTGAAAGCTTTTGAAAAACTTAATCAAGAAGTGATTATAAGTTCTAAAAAAGAAGATATAAAAAATGCCTCTAAATTAGTTTTACCAGGCGTTGGATCTTTTAAACAAGGTATGGAAAATTTAAAAAAACTTGCACTAGATGAGCTTTTAAAAGAATGTGTTTTAAAAGATAAAAAGCCTATTTTGGGGATTTGTCTTGGTATGCAACTTTTTGCTAGTAAGGGATATGAGGGCGGAGAGTGCGAAGGGCTTGATTTTATAAAAGCAAAGGTTTTGAAATTTGATTTAAGTAAAGAAAAATTATTGCATAGTGGTTGGGATGATTTACAATTTAGTGATAAAAAAAGCAAGCTATTTGATGGAATTTTAGAAAAAAGTGATTTTTATTTTGTGCATTCTTATTATGTAGAGTGTTTAGAAAGTGTGGAAACTTCTTTTTGTGAGTATGAAAAACCTTTTTGTGCAAGTTTTGAAAAAGATAATATTTTTGCTGTGCAATTTCACCCTGAAAAAAGCCAAAATGTAGGTTTGAAACTTTTGGAAAATTTTGCAAATTTAAAGGCCTAGTATGCTTAAAACAAGAATTATACCTTGCGTGTTATTAAAAGATCATCAGCTTGTAAAAAGTATCAATTTTTCTTCTTTTAGAACTATAGGGCATGTAATAAGCACAGCTAGGATATATAATGCTAGAAATGTTGATGAGCTTATAGTTTTGGATATCAATAAAAATGGTGTTATAGATTTTGAAAGCTTAGAAGATATAGCTAATGAATGCTTTATGCCTTTAACCATTGGAGGTGGGATTAGAACTTTAGAAGATATTAGAAAAGTGTTAGATATAGGTGCTGATAAAATTAGTATTAATTCTATGGCTTTGCAAGATCTAGATTTTGTCAAAAAGGTGGCAAATACTTTTGGAAGCTCTTGTGTAGTATGCTCGGTTGATGTAAAAAAAGACAAAAATAAATTTAAAGTTTTTAATAATGAAATTTTAGATATTGATCCGCTAGAACTTGCATTACAATACGAATCTTTAGGAGCAGGGGAGATACTTTTAACAAGTGTTGATAAAGAAGGAAGTTCTTTGGGGTATGATTGGGAATTACTAGAGTATTTCAAAGGTAAATTAAAAATTCCACTCATTATCAATGGAGGACTTTCTAAGCCTCAAGATGGGGTAAAAGCCATACAACTTGGTGCAAATGCATTAGCTGGTGCTTATATATTTCATTTTAGTCAATATACTCCAAGTGATGTTAAAAATGAGCTTTTAAAAAATGATATCCCCGTGAGGATTGTTTAAATTTACAAAATAAAAATTATTATCTTCTTTAATAACTTCAAAACCATGTTTTAAATATAAATTCAAAGCTTTTGTATTTTCTTTGAAAACACATGCGTTTAAAGTTTGAACTTTTAAAACATTGAAAGCATAGTTTTTAACTTCTTGCATTAAAAGCTCACCTACGCCTTTTTTTATACCATAAAGCCCAAATTCACAGGATAATTTTATGATATTATTAAAATATATTACTCCCAGTTTCTCGTTATTTTTTATCAACAAAAAATATTTTTTATTTTTGTTTTTGTTTAGTTCTTTTAAAAATATTAAGTGATTTTTATAATTTATATTTTTTGTTTTCATAAATTTAGAGATATTTGGAGAATTTCTTATATAAAAAATTTCCTTTTTTTCTTCTTTTGTAAGATTAGTAAAATTTTTATAAAAAATCACTTTATAACCTTTACACTTTTAAACACTTCAGCATATTGAAGACCAACTCTCATTCCTTGGTATTGTGCATTTATTTTTATTCCCTCTAAGCTTCTTGGATGGGGATAATTTCTTAGTTCTGATTGATAAAAAGACATAGCTTTTAGCTTCAAATCAAGCGTCTCACTAATATCAAAAAATACATCAGGTTGAAAGCTTAATGGATAGTTCCATTCTGTACTCGAAAGAATTTCAAAACTATAAATTTCTTTAACACTTTCTTCTTGTAGAGATCTTGTAGCAGTAATTGTTGCTTTGTATGTAATTTGATGGTCTATATTGAGATCTTTTTCATAATGTGTGAAAATTATATTTGGTTTAATTTCATTTTTAACTTCTTCTATACTCTTGACTATTTCTAATAATGGTATTTTATCAAAAGCATTATCAGGAAAAAACTTTCTAAAAACTTTTTTAATGCCTAAAAGATTATTTGCTTTAAATAACTCATCTTCTAAAATTTCTTGTTCATTTTCACTATTTATCTCTCTGCTTGTTTTACCTTCTCCAAGTATTAAAGTATAAGCTTCATATCCTTGTTGAATATATTTTGCTATAGTTCCAAAGCATCCTAAAACTTCATCATCTGGGTGAGCTGCTATAATTAAAATTTTGTTATTTTTCATAAAATATTACCTCTGCTTTTATTTTATTATTGTGTTTTTTTGCGTTTTGAAAAACCATTTTTATATTTTCAAATTCCAAAAAAGCTTTTGGATAATCAATGGCATCAAGCATGCGTATAAAATCATATATTTTTATCAAATTTGGATTTTCGAGTGTATTGATATTACTTTGTTCTTTTGTTCTTCTTTTGAAAATTACTACTTTCCCTTTTTGTATGCGAGGGTTGATTTTTGTATGTAAAATTCTTGGTATTAGTTTAAAGAATATGATTTTTGAGATTTTTTCATAAATTCGTTGTGCATTTGAAATTTTAAAACTAATATTGTGTTTTAGATATATTTCTCCACCATCTAATGTATCACAAGCTTTTAAAGCACAAATTTTGCTTTTATATACCCCTCTTATGATTAAATTTTGTAAAGGTGAACCTCCTCTTCCAAATGGTAAATTTCCAAGGTGGAAAATAATACATTGATAGTTATTGTAAATTTCTTGAGGTATATAGAAAGACCAATGCGGGAAGAATATGTAATCTGGATTTATTTTTGTTATTTTTTCTAAAGTAAGATCGTCTTTTTTTGTTATGAGGTAAAAAGTATATGTTTTATATAATTCTTTTAGTTTATAAAAATTATTAATATTGTGCTCTCTAAGAGTTGCTATGATTATATTCAAACTGCAACTCCATATATTTGATTAAATATATTTAAGTTGTTACCCCCCCCCATGTATGCAAAAGACAAATTTACAAAATAAAAATTATTATCTTCTTTAATAACTTCAAAACCATGTTTTAAATATAAATTCAAAGCTTTTGTATTTTCTTTGAAAACACATGCGTTTAAAGTTTGAACTTTTAAAACATTGAAAGCATAGTTTTTAACTTCTTGCATTAAAAGCTCACCTACGCCTTTTTTTATGCCATAAAGCCCAAATTCACAAGAAAGTTTAGTAATATTGATAAAATCAATCACGCCTATGATATTTTCATCATCATATACTAAAAAATATTTTTTAGTTGCGTTTGTTTTTAAGCTAGATAAAAAGTTTAAATGCACTTCTAGGCTAATATTTTGCGTTTTCATAAATTTAGCAATGCTTTCATCGTTACGCCATTTTAAAACAAGTTTGATTTCTTCTTGAGTCAAATGGATAAAATCTTTTAAAATTATCATATAAAATTCTCCACTTCATAGCCTTTTTTAGCAAGCCATGTTGCAAGTTTTTCTTGATTTTTAGCATAAGCTATGGCTTTAAAATTTGCTTTTAAAATTAAAGCTTCATTTACCAATGAACTTGCACTAATGATGAGTTTTTTGCTTTCATTCATCAATCTTGCAAGATTAGATTGGTCAATGAGAATTTGTATATTAGGGTTTTTTTGGCTTAATTTTCGAAGTGAGTTTAGATGAGAATTTGCTTTTGTGGTAGCTATGATGATAGTTTTGTTTTTGTTAAGTTTGTTTGCTATATCAAAGGAAATATTTTTTGGATCACTTCCTCCTATACAGATAAAATAATCATAAATTTTTTCTCTTTTTATCTTGCTTTCTTGGTAAAATTCATCGCGTATTAGAGCATAGGAAAAGCCACATCTTAATTCACAATATTTTGGCACTAAATTCTCATAATCACTTTCTTTAGCATAAGCATTAACATTTAGTAAAATGTCACAAAAATGTTCTTTTATCTCATCATCAAAACTTAGAATTTTAACCCCTGTTTCTAGCTTGATGAGTTTTTCATCATCTGCAGTAATTTCATAATGATCAATAATCAAAAGATCAAATTTTTCTTTTTTGATGAGATTGATTAGCTCATATACACTAGCACTTGTTAGCTCATATACAGGATAAGGAATTTCATCTATCAAAGAACCTTCTAAAGCTAAACATGCAAAAGATACATCATGATATTGCTTAGCTAACAAAAGATCTCTTTTAATATGTCCGTGTCCTATGGTGCTAGAACTATCACTTCTAAAAAGAACTTTCATGTATTATGCTCGTTAATTTTGATACATTCTTGAAATTTTGCACAAGGCTCTTTTTCATTAAATAAAAAATCTAAAATTCCTAAATAAGCTATAAAATTTGCACCCAATTGAGTATAGGTTGGATGGATAAAATCAAAATATTCAATTTTTATATTTGCATTTTTAAAAATTTCTTTTGCTGTTTCTTTTTCAAGATAGTTTTTTGAACCTTCTGGGGAAAGGTAATGATCAGCTTTTAGTATTTGGCAAATTTCAAGTAGTAATTTTTCTTTTTTTTCATTTTTTAAATTTAAAGAAGAGCTTTGCAAAATGGGTGTTTTGATGCTCAAATGCTCGCAGTAAATTCTGATTAACTCCATGTTAAATTGTACTAAATGTGTATGTTTAAATAAGACTTTTTCTAAGATATTGTAGTATTTATTAAAATTAATACTTTTAGAGTAAGCATGATGAATAGTTTTTAAAAATTTAATTTTCCATTTATCATCTTTATCAAATAATATATCCTGAAGTAATGTTTTTTGTGACGCTTTTTGTAAATTTAATCCCAATAAAAAGGTTTTATCTTGTAGTTTAATTTTATTTCTATTTTGCCATGATCTGCGTTCAAATTGCACATTATCCAAAAAGACAAAAGTATCAACACTTTGTATCATATATATATAGCCAAGCCATGGATTAAAGGTTGGCTGCATGATAGCTATTTTCACTTAATTTTTCCATAAATTACAATATCGCTATCATTAACTAATCTTTCATCTTCTCCCATGATATTGGTATTTTCATAAGTAAGCACTTTAAAATCATATAAATTTAAATATTCTTTTAAAATTTCTACAAGTTCGTATTCTTGATATAGAGTATTAATACATCCAAGCTCTCCTGTAGTATTATCATTTGTGATTTTAAAACAATTATGAGCTATTTTTTCTCCATAACCATATCTATAATCTTTTATGCTTCTTGTTCTTAAAAAAAACAAAGCATTTTCTTTATACATAGAATTTTCTTTAGAAATTTTTAATAATTTTAAAAAATCTTCTTTCAATAGATAGTTAATCACATTGGGAATCATAAAAATATCTGCATTAATATTTGGATTTTTTAAAGGAAAATCTAAGATATTATCATGAAAAAACTGATAGTTTTTACATTGAATTATTTCTTTGAAGTTATAATTAGCATTGCTGATACTTTCTTTGCTTAAGTCAACTCCGATACACTCATAATCATAATTTGCAAATAAAGAGAGATTGTTGCCATTAGAACAGGCAAATTCTAAAACTTTTTGGTTGCTTTTTTGATGCAGTCCTTGTTTGAAAAAAAATTTAATCACGGCTAAATCTGGAAATTTTAAGCCTTTTAAATTTTTTAAATACATTTTTACTCCTTAGTGATTTTTCCATATATAATTATATCGCTATCTTTGATATAAACTTTATTTTTTATATTAATATTTTCACTTGTGATAACTTCAAAATCATATAAATTTAAATTTTCTTTTAAAATTTCCACAAGTTCATGTTCTTGGTATGCTGTGCAAAGACAATTTTTTTCGCCACTAAATTCATCATAGCTTAAAATAAAACTATCATTTTTTAATTTTTCTCCAAGCCCATAGCGATGATCTTTAATACTTCTTGCTCTTAAGAAAAAGTGAGCATACCCCCCCCCATTTGCTTGATAAAGATTATTTTGTTTTGCACTTTGTAGTAAATTTTTAAATTCATCTTTAGTAATGTAATTAATAACATTAGGTATTAAAAATACATCTGCATTTATATTTTGATGATTTTTAGCAAAATCAAGCATATTTTCATTAAAAAAACTTGCCTTTTTATAATGCATAATTTCTTTAAAATTATAAATAGCGTTTTCATGATTTTGTTTGCTAAGTTCTACACCGATACACGCATAATTATAATTTGCAAATAAAGAAAGATTATTGCCATTATGAGAAGCAAATTCTAAAACTTTTGCATTTTTTAAAGCATCAAGTTTGTTTTTAAAAAACCATCTTACAAGTTCCATATCAGGATATTTAAAACCTTTGATTTTATTTATAAACATTTGTTTCTTTCATGGAATTGATACAATATTTTAGCAAATTCTAAGTCTTCAAAAGTGTCAATATCGCAAATTTTATTTCTTGGAAGTAAAAAAGCTTTAGAATGAGATTTAAACATAAAATCTTCTTCTAGCCACGCTTCTTTTTTGCCAAAGTAAAATGCACCACCATCATGGTAAGCTTTAGTAAGATCTTGTGAGCGTTTATCGTAATTTGACTCATCAAACATATAAACTTTATTTTGATCATCAAGGTAAAAACCTCTTTGTATAGGATATTCAAACTCGCAAGCTGAAAATAAAAATTTACATTCTTCTTGACTAAATTGTTCAAAAGCTTCTTTTAAGATAAACTCATCTATAAGTGGAGCAGTTGCGTATAAGCAACACACATTTTCATAGATTTTACTTTGTTTTTCTAGAGTGATGATGGCATCTTGGATTACAGCGGTTGAACTTGCATAATCATCACTTAGTTCTTTTTTACGCACAAAAGGAGCCTTAGCACCATACTTTAAAGCCACTTCTATGATCTCATAATCATCACTTGAAATAATTACATCATCAAAAATACCCGAATTTAAAGCACTTTCTATGCTATAAGCAATCAATGGTTTTCCCAAAAAATCAATAATATTTTTTCTAGGAATACGCTTAGAACCACCGCGTGCAGGGATAATACAAAGATTTTTCATGATTTCTCTTTAAATTTATAAAAAAGTAAGTATAATTGAATTTTTATTTTAAAAGGCTTAACATGCTCATAAATCAAACTTATTTTATAGACTCTTGTGATGATGTAGAATTAAATATAAAAAGAGAAAGTAAATTAGAATATAGAATTACTTATGATGATAGTAAGCAAATGGAAGCTATCGTTTTTATCATAGGTGGATTTGGGGCAAATGCTAATATATCTTTTTTAGATTTTGATAGAGAATATCTTGCTAAAAAATTTAATATTATTGCTGTAAATGTTTTTTATCATTGCTTTAGTGCTAGGCCTTCTATAGATGAGAAATATAATCCGATTTTTATGCCAAATGAAAAAGATTGGGAAAGTTTTTGTGAAATAGCAAAAATTTGCGATATGGAAATTTATGACCATGAAAAAAGCAATTTTAAAAATTGTATAAGAAAACTTGATGAAAGATCTAAACAAATAAAACATGAAGGAAGACTGAAAAAAGATTTTTTGATAAATCTTTCTTGTGATTTTGTATTGCCAAATAACGAATATCAAAATTATGGAATTATGGCAGCTATTGATCATATTAATGCTTTAAAAGATATAATGAAAAATTATCCTCAATTTAAATCTTTACCTAAAATTTACGGGGGGGGTCATACGGAGGTTATTTAGCACTAATGTGTGCTAAAATAGCTCCTTGGTATGTAGATGGAGTGATAGATAATTCAGGAGTGACATTGCCTCATTTGCCTCATTTGTTAGGTAGAGAAAGTGAGTGTGGTGAATTTGCTATTAGAGGTGATAATTATATTTTATTATGTTTTGTAAAAAAATACTGGACTAGAGATGAAAGCTCTCCGTATTTTTTAAGTGATGATAATTATATGATAAGGGTTCTTTTAAACTCAAAGCATCTAAGTTTGCAAAATGAAAAAAATCAAAATACAATATTTATCAGTTATCATAGCGCAAAAGATGAGGGAGCTCCAGTGGAACATAAGAGTAATTTTTATGAATTTTGCAAACAACTTGGATTTGATACAACTTTGCATATTGTTAAAGATGAGAATGATGTAGATGGTAGATATATAAAGAGCTTAGAGCATGGTTTGAGAATGACAGATAGGGCTTTATTTAAAAAAGAATTACCTATATTGCTTGAAAAACTAAAAAATAAAACATTTAATATGAGAGAAAATAGCATATCTTATCCTTGCAAAGATAAGATATTTACTTTTAAAGATTTTAAAGATCGATTTGAGCTTAAAATTATGTAATCTTAAGTATATTTAATTGTAGAAATATTCTTTTATTAATAATATTATTGTTTTAGGTATAATATAAAAAATGTAAATATAAGGCTTAACATGCTCATAAATCAAACTTATTTTATAGACTCTTGTGATGATGTAGAATTAAATATAAAAAGAGAAAGTAAATTAGAATATAGAATTACTTATGATGATAGTAAGCAAATGAAAGCTATTGTTTTTATCATAGGTGGATATGGAGCTAATGCTCATATGACTTTTGTTGATTTCAATAGGAAGTTTTTGGCTCAAAAATATAATGTTGTAGCTGTAAGTGTTTTGTATCATTGTTTTTGTCAAAGAAGATCAGATATAGAAAAATATAGTGCAGCTACTGCATTTATAGAAGAAGATTTACCTAGTTTAAAACTTGTATTAGAACAATTTAATATCAATACCAATGCTTTAAATATTTATACTGCTTGGGAATACTATGAGCTTTTAAATAGAACTATAGGTGAATTAAAAGATAAGAAGATGTTAATTCAGCCTTATAGGGCACATTTTAATGCTACTTTTATTCCTCCAAATAACGAATATCAAAATTATGGAATTATGGCAGCTATTGATCATATCAATGCTTTAAAAGATATAATGAAAAATTATCCTCAATTTAAATCTTTACCTAAAATTTACGGGGGGGGGTCATACGGAGGTTATTTAGCACTAATGTGTGCTAAAATAGCTCCTTGGTATGTAGATGGAGTGATAGATAATTCAGGTGGAGCTTTGCCTCCATTTACATATTTTTTAGGGAAAGAATTTGATAAAGAAGATAGTGTATTTTACGATCCAAATACTATTGTACATTGTCAAGTAAAAACTCATTGGACACGCAAAAACCCAAACTCACCTTATTATTTTGCTGATGAAAATTATTTAATAAGAGCTTTACTTAATAAAGATCATTTGATCTTACAAGCTCAAAAGAATAAAAATATTATTTATACAAGTTATCATAGTGCTAAAGATGTTTTGGTGTCTTTTGAGCATAAAAGTCAATTATTGCAAATTTATCAATTTTTAGGCTATCAAGTTAATTTTAATATAATTGATGAAAAAAATATAGACGGTAAATATATAAAAGATTCAGCGCATGGAGGTGGAATTTCTGATAAGACATTATTTAATAAAGAATTACCTATTATGCTTGAAAAATTAAAAGATAAAAAAATAACCATAAAAAGAAATAGTATATCTTATCCTTGTAAAAATAAAGTTTTTACCTTTAAAGATAAGGGTAATAAATTTATATTGGAAATTATGTGATTTTGATATAATTACTAGATATAGATTTTTAAATATGAAAAGGAAAAAATGACAGCGTATATTAGTATAGGAACAACCAATAGTGGTAACCAAGAAAGACAAGGCTTTTTAATGCAAAATGAAAATAAACTTTTGCAACAAGGTTATATCTATCCAAAATCTCTTAGAATGGCAAATAGACATTGGGTTTTAGTCGATATAGTTTTAGAGCTTATAAAAAAAGATAAATTAAGTCAAAATCCATTGGACGATTTAGAAGATGTGCGTTTGATTAAGGCTGTTGAGAATTTCAAAATAGAAGCCACAATACATAAAGATAAGAAATTTATATTTTCTGCAGAAGGGATAGTTTGGGATTTTTCTACTAAAAGACATATAGAAATTCTTAAAAGTGTTTTAAATGCTTTAGGATTTGATGAAATTTATGAAATTATTTACTTTAGAGATACTCTTGGATATTTAAATTCTCATTGTTCTCAAGATATTAAAAATAATATGGGGTTTTATAGTGCTGATTTTAAGCCTGATGAGCATCCTAGAAAATATATATTTGATTATAAGTGGATTTGCGAGAGCCATATAGAAGTATTTGGTGAAAAAAGTTTAATAGTGAGACTTTTGAAGGAAGAATATGTTGGCGGAACATTACTTAAAGATTTTGTATATCATTTAGGTTTAGAATGGGATGATGAATTTTCATTAAAGCAAAATAAAAATGAAAGTTTTAATCTTTTAGGTATGGAGCTTCAAGGAAGACTTATAAAAAAAGATTTGCATGGGCAAAACATAAATTCTTTACTTTATACGGCTAGAAAAATTTTTGAAGGTGCTAATGAGGATAGGTTGAAATTTAGAGTGCAAAAAGAAATAGCAAAAGCTTATGTTGATTATTATGCTCCTTCACTTGAGTGGGTTAGAGCTAAGTATTTTTCACACAGAAAAAGCTTATTTGAGCCGATTAATTGGGATGAGTATGAAGAAAATCCAACCTTAACCCAAACCAAAGAAAGTGATTGGGATAAAATAGCTGATTTTATAGCAGAAATTATTGTGTCTAAAAATAAAATTATCCAGTCTTTAAAAAGTAATTAACGCAATGTTTTAACATTGCGTTAATTATATGCTTTTTCTAGCATATTTTTGATACTTTGAAAATCTTCAAAATTTTCAGGACTTATAAATTCAGCATTGAGACTTTTTCCATAGTGTTTTTCAATTTCAGCTACTAAAGCCATAATATCAATACTATCTATAATGTCTTCACTTACTAAATTTTGCATTGTTTCATCAATATCGGTTCTCTCTATGTTCATAAAAAACTTTTTAATATTTTGCATATTTATCCTTTTTTTGTTTAAAATAATAATGATTATTATATCTTATTAATATTGAATTTTATAAGAATTTGATAATATATTATCTTTATTAATTTGAGAAAGTTTTAAATGATTGCAAGTG
>NZ_JAKMRU010000028.1:0-14142 GCF_025772235.1 Campylobacter sp. IFREMER_LSEM_CL1085
CTACATTTTCTTCTACATTTTCTTCTACATTTTCTTCTACATTTTCTTCTACATTTTCTTCTATATTTTCTTCTATATTTTCTTCTATATTTTCTTCTATATTTTCTTTATCTAAGCTATCTGAAAAAACTAAATCATCTTCTGTTTTCTCTTCATCTATTAACTCACTTGTCGCATTAAACATATCATCATTTTTTAATCCATCACCTAAATTCTCTTCAAAAAAATCTTCTTGTAAGTTTAAATCATCTTCACTCAAATTTTCTTCATGTTCAGACAAATCAATACCTTCTAAAAGTTCATTTCCATCCAAAGGCATATCTTTACCAACAACTTCCTCATCATCAAAATTTAGTTCATCTTCGCTCAAAGCATCTTTTTGAATATCATCCAAAACCCCATCTCCACTTAGAAGATTTATAAAATCGGTAGGTAAAAACGGTTTATACAAACATTCTATACCTTCTTTTTGTTCTAGGTTTCTAGGTAACAAATAAATCAATCTATCACATTTACTTTTTAAATCATCTAAATCAGCCTCAATATCATGATCTATAATAATTACATCATAAAATCCCTCAAGCTCCTCAATATCCTTGAGCTCCTCAATATCCTTGAGCTCCTCAAAATCATAACCTAATTTTTGAACCCCCAAACTAATTAATTTTGAAACAGCTATATTGGAATTTATTAGCAAAACCCTCATTATCATCTCCCAAGAATAAAAAATACATTATTTTAAAACATTTTTAATTATTTAATGCTTATATATTAAAAAATAACAACTCCATATGCTCAAAACTTTTTACTATTAAATTTTTAAAATATTGCATCATAATAAGTAAAATAGCAATAAGAACCGCGAAAGACAAAAATATCTTGATAGGATAACCAACCACTAAAAGATTAAATTGCGGCATAGTTTTCATAAGCATGCCAAAAATCACATCTGATAGTAAAGAAATAGCTAAAACAGGAAAAGCCATAGAAAAACCAAGCACAAAAATATTTACCATAGCTTTATTTAAATAAAGCATTAAATTTTCATGTGGATAAAATCCACCTAAACTAATATATTCCAATGAATTAGATATAAAAAGCAAAATCAAATGATGTCCATCAAAAGCTAAAAATACAAGCAAAGCTAATAAATTTAAAACTTGTGAAATTACAGGAGTATTTGCACCTGTTGTGGGATCCATAACACTAGCCATTGAAAAACCCATAGTAAAAGAAATCTGCTCACCTGCCATTTGCAAAATGGCAAAAGTCATTTGCAAAATCATTCCTGCTATCATCCCAAAAATAACTTCACTTAAAAGATATAGAATAAAAAAAGAATCAGGTGTATTATTTTCAAGTTTAGCTAAAGGGTATAAAAACATTGTTAAAAACATTACCAAAGTTGTTTTTACCACCAAAGGAATACTATTATGAGAAAAAAAAGGGAAAAAAATTATCAACCCACTCATTCTAGCAAACAAAAGCATGAAAATAACTACATTTTCATCACCTAAATATTTAACAAATTCCATGGTTGTTTAAGTGAAAAACCTTATCACATTTTTTAGCAAGCTCTTGATCATGCGTAACAAAAATTAAAGCTGCATTGTTTTCTTTGATATAATCAATCAAAATATCCATTACATTTAAAGCATTTTTAAAATCTAAATTTCCGGTAGCCTCATCTGCAAAAATAATTTTTGGCTTCTTGCTTAAAACCCTAGCTATACTTACTCTTTGCTGTTGTCCACCGCTTAGTTTTGTGATTTTTTGATTCATTAAATCTGCAATATCAAGTTTTTTTAATAATTCATAATCAATATTCTGCCCACTTAAAACACTCGCAAGTTCTATATTTTCAAAAGCCAAAAAACCTTTAAATAAATAATGCATTTGAAAAATAATACCAAAATCTTTTCTACGAATTTCTAGCAAGGCTTCATCATCTAAGTCGTATAAATCTTGATTATTATAAAAAACTTTTCCCGATTGAGGTTTTAATAAGGTAGATAAAATATGCAAAAGAGTAGATTTACCACATCCACTGCTTCCACATACTGCAATACAATCTTTTGTATTTAAAGTAAAATTTAAATTTTCAAAAAGCGGAATATCAAAACTATGGTTTAAATTTTCCGCTTTTAAAAGTTCCATTTTTAACCAATTTGTGCAGCAACTTCAGCAGCAAAATCTTCAGTTTTCTTTTCTAGGCCCTCACCTACTTCAAAACGAATAAATTCGACTATTTTGATAGTTCCACCTAGTTCCTTTTCTTTATCAGCAATTACTTGTTCGATAGTTTTTTTATCATCCATTACATAAAACTGACCCATTAAAGTAAGTCTGCTATCAAGTTGAGAGTTATCTGCTATAAAACTATTCAACTTACCTGGGATAATATTAGGCCAAATTTTTTCTGGCTTACCTTGTGCTTGAAGTTCAGCCTTAATAGCTTCTTCAGCTGCTTGAATTACCTCTTGAGTTAATTGTTTTCTGCTTGCATATTTTGGAATTTTATGCTCTGGTTTATTAGGATCTTTTAATCTTCTTCTTTCTTCATTTTCTTTTTCTAACTCAGCAACTAAAGCTTTATACTCATTTTCTACAAAATCCATATCAAGCTCTTCATAAGATAAATAACTTGGCTTCATTGCAGCAATATGCATACAAATATGTTTTAAAAATTCTCCACACTTGCTAGCCGTAGCTTCACTATCGCAAGCTGCAGCAATAACTACACCAACACGACCATTGGTGTGAATATAACCATTTACTATGCCATTAGCACCTGCTTTTAAAGTAGCAAATCTTCTAACAACTAAATTTTCACCAATAGTTGCAATTTGGCTTTTTAAGTACTCTTCAAATTTAACACCATTAATCTCACTTGAATGTAATTCTTCAACATTTTGAAGACTCTTAGCTTGAATATGTGCTGTTGTATCTTTTGTTAAAGCAATAAATTGTTCATTTTTGGCAACAAAATCTGTTTCTGAGTTAATTTCACTTACAGTTGCACATTTAAAATCATCACTTACTTTTACACTTACTAAACCTTCAGCAGCTAAACGATCAGCTTTTTTATCAGCTTTTCCAAGTCCTTTTTCTCTTAAAAGTTGCACTGCTTTTTCAAAATCACCATCTGTATCTTTTAAAGCATTTTTACAATCCATCATACCTGCGCCAGTACTCTCACGCAGTTCTTTTACCATTTGTGCAGTGATTTCAGCCATTACTCTTTATCTCCTTCAAAATCTTCTTCACTCATAGCTTCTTCTAAAACTTCTTTTTTTTCTTCTTCAGAAATAGGCTGTTCTTCGCTAACTTCACTATCTTGCTCTCTTAATGCTTTACCTTCATTAATTGCTTCAGCCATTTCTTGACAGAAAAGTTGAACCGAACGAATTGCATCATCATTTCCTGGAATTGGAAAATCAACTAAATCAGGATCGCAGTTTGTATCTAGTGGAGCAACTACAGGGATTTTTAATCTATTAGCTTCTTGTACTGCAATTTTTTCTTTAACAGTATCAATAACAAAAATCATATCAGGTTGAGTTTTCATATATCTAATACCACCAAGATATGCTAGCAATTTTTCTTTTTTTCTAGTAAGCATTAATGCTTCTTTTTTAGTTAAAAGTTTAATACTTCCATCTTCTTCCATTTTTTCTATAACTTCTAATTTTCTAATTGATTGGCGGATAGTTCCAAAATTTGTCATCATACCACCAAGCCATCTGTGATTTACATAAGGCATACCACATTTTTCAGCGTATTCTTTAATCGCTCCACCTGCTTGTTTTTTAGTTCCAACAAATAAAATTGTCTTACCTTCTGCTGCAGCGTCACGAACAATGTTATATGTATATCTAAAATATCTAAGCGTTTTTTGCAAATCAATTACATAAATACCTTTTCTTTCACCAAAAATAAATTTTTTCATTTTTGGATTCCATCTTCTTGTTTGGTGTCCGAAGTGTACACCACACTCTAACAAATCTCTCATACTTACCATGAAATTCTCCTTGAAATAAAATAATTAGGTTTATTCCTCCGCATTCTTTAACCCATAAGCAACCTAATAAGGAATTAATGCGTGTGAAATGAAAAAATATTATATCAAATTTTATTTTATATTTAGCTTATTATTGAAGAAAAAGAACGCCACAAGGCGTTCTTTGAGTAAATTAGTGTAGTTTAGACCAAACTGATCTTTTCCAACCTATAGCAAAAATACTTAAGATAGCAAAGAATATCATAATATAAATTCCTGTTTGTTCTCTTTCTTCTTTTTTACTATCACCAACTTTTTCAAGATAACTAATAACTTGAGTTTGTGCTTTTTCATTTAGACCAACTCTTGGCATAGCAGTTCCATGAATTTTCTTTTGAGGTTCATTGATGAAGATTTCAAGATAATGCGTGCCTTTAGAACGAATCATCATAGATAAATCCGGAGGCGTCATACCAAGATAATTTTTTAAATCGCTCATATTTGAACTTGAAACAAAACCATCATATTTTACATCATGGCATCTTCCGCAAGCATTTTCAAATGTATGTTTGTTTTTAGCAAAGTCAAATTCTTTTGCAATTAAAGCCGTTTTTGCTTGCTCTGAAAGCTCTTGGTTTTTAGCATATTTTTCTTCTAAATCTGCTTTTAATTTTGTATCAAATTCCTTCTCATACTCACTAGCTGTATTTTTAAAGAATGCAATTAAATCTGCTAAATCTTGATTATCTTGTGCTTCATCACCACTTAAAGGATAAGCAGGCATTAAGAATGGATTTTCATCATTAAATTTATGTGAAATTTGCAAAGCCTTAACTGGATCAACAATCAGTGCTGCTAAAAATTTCTCATCATAAATAGCACCCGCATCACTTAAATCAGGAGGTGTTACACCCAAAGAAGAATCTGTAATAGTAGCAGGGATTCCGACGGCTTTCACACCATGACATGCAATACAATTTCCTTCAAAAAGCTCTTTTCCTTTTTGTGCATTACCTTTACTAAAATCAATTTTTGCGATTTTTTCCCATAATTGCTTAGTAGCTTCTTCTTGGCTTTTAGCAAGCTCTAGTGCTTTTTGAGCATTAGCTATAGCTTTTTCACTTCCTGAAGCATTAGCATCTATTGCAGCTTTTTCTTTTAAAGCAACTTCGCCTTTAGTAAATTCTACATCAGCTTTTGCAAAGTCAAAATTAACCGGAGTTGAAGGAGGATTCATCACTGAATGTGCATAAGGCTCAACCCCCCAATAAACTAAACCTGTGAAAAAGACAACTACAAAAAATATTTTTAATTCTCTCATTATTAGCCCCTTTTTCTTTCCATGATAGTAATAATTGGTAAGACTACTAACAATAATAGTAAAAATACCATAGAAGCATAAAATCCTATCCAAGCATTAATTCCTGTTGGAGGAAGCTTTCCATAAACTGTTAGTACAATTAAATCTATCAATAACACCCAAAACCATACAAAAAACATTGGTCTTTCGTGTGCTGGTTTTACAACATCACTTCTATCAAGCCAAGGTAACAAGAAGAAAATAATTTGTGCTATACCAAACGCTGCAAGACCTATATCAAAAGCTTTAATGCTTCCAACATCAAAGAAAAATCCTCTTAAAACTTCATAACTCCATAAGAAATACCACTCAGGATAAATATGAGGAGGTGTTTTTAAAGAATTTGCTGGGTCAAAGTTAATTGGATCCATTGCGAAATTAAATTTAAAACACACCAAATAGAAGAAGAAAATCATAAATAACGCAATATACATAAAATCTTTAGCTAAAAATCCTGGCCAAAAAGGAATAACTTTAGAACCTTTTGTATCACCTGCTAAATATTTTTCAGCTTCCAAATCAAAATCAATTTCTTCTGAAATTTCATTATTTACATGAGGAATTCTTAAAGAATAAAAGTGGAATGCAATAATTGCTAAAATTACAATAGGTAATAAACACACATGCAGCATAAAAAATCTAGTTAAAGTTGGATCTGATACTGCAAAATCTCCTCTTATCCAAATAACTAATGCATCACCTATAAAAGGAATTCCGCCAAAAAGCTGAGTAATAACTTGAGCAGCCCAAAAACTCATCTGTCCCCAAGGTAACATATACCCACTAAATGCTTCTGCTGAAAATACAACAAACAAAAGCATACCGCTAATCCAAATCATCTCACGACCCTTTTTATAAGAGCCATAATAAATTCCCGTTAACATATGGATATATATGATTAAAAACACAACTGAAGCAGCCACACCATGCATATGACGCCAAAGCCAACCATACTCTACTTCTTGCATGATAGTTTTATTAACACTATCAAAAGCCAAAGCCACATCTGGCTTATAATACATTACTAAAAATAGACCTGAAATAAATAAAATAGCAAAAAGAGTTGTCAAGATAACACCCATTGCCCATAAGAAGTTAATTTGTTTTGGTATCCAATACTGAGCCATTAAAACATTAAAAAGCTTATTTACAGCTAATCTTTGATCAAGCCAATCTATAATACCACTAGCTTTTTTTATCTGTGCCATATCAAGCCTCCGCAATCATTTTTTTATATTCTGGACCTTCTTCGCCTAACACTAGTTTAGTTCCATCAATTCTAAAAGGAGGAATGTCCAAAGGTCTTGGAGGAGGACCAAATACATTTTTACCACTAGTGTCAAATTCGCCACCGTGGCATGCGCACTTAAACAATTTCTCACTTGGAGCATAAGCCGGAATACAGCCTAAATGCGTGCAAAGACCAATAACTACAGTATATGCAACATCACCCACAATAACATCCCTACTGCTATCTTTTGCCATATCCGCATCTTTTTTTAAGATAAATATAGGCTTTTTACGCCACTCGATTGTTCTTAATTCGCCTTCTTTCATACCAGAAAGATCTACGGTAGTAATACCTGCTGCTTTTACACTTGGGAGCGGATCCCATGTTTTTTTCATTGCAACTAATGAAAAAGCACCACCCACAGCAGCTACCGTTCCAAAGGCAAAGCCCATAAAGCTTCGTCTACTTTCAGATGTAGCCATTTTACTTCCTTTGTTTTGATTTATTTGTTGTAAAGTATAGCAGTTTATCTAAAAAATAATAAATTTTTTCTTTATATAAAAAAGCTTTATTTAAGATATGCAAGTATTTATTTAAAATAACAGAAGTGTATTTATTTTCAAATCAAAACAATAGATAAGTTAATATCATCTATTGTTTTTCATTTTGATATAAATATGCAAAATATCTAAAGCAGCAGGGGTGATGCCACTAATTTGCGAAGCAGCAAAAATAGTTGGCGGATTAAATTTTTGCAGTTTTTCCACCACTTCATTACTCAAACCACTTACACTTTTAAAGTCAAAATTTTCAGGAATTTTTAAGTCATTTAAGTTTTTCATTTTTTCTATTTGTGCTTTTTGCATTGCTATATAATGATAATATTTTGCTTCATTTAAAATTTCATTTAAAGAATACTCATCCATTTTTGCAAACATTTCATCTAGAGCTTTTAATTTTTCTATATTAAAACTCGCCCTTGCAACAATTTTTTGCAAACTTACTATTGAGGTAATTTTTTCTTCTTTAATGCTTTGCAAAAATTCATTATTTTGATTGCTTGGTGTCCATGTAGTTTGAAGTAAAAACTCAAGTCCTTTCCTAACATTTTGCTTTATATTATCAATATATGCATAGTCTTCTTGACTTAAAAGTTTAAAATTATGTCCATATTCTCCAAGTCTTAAAATAGCATTTTCTTCTCTTAAGAGCAGTCTATATTCAGCTCTTGAAGTAAACATTCTATAAGGCTCTTTTGTGCCTTTCATTACTAAATCATCGATTAATACCCCTATATAAGCCTCATCGCGTCTTAATACAAAAGGCTCTTTTTCATCAATTGCTAAAACCGCGTTCACTCCTGCCATAAAACCTTGTGCAGCTGCTTCTTCATAACCAGTAGTTCCGTTAATTTGCCCAGCACAATACAAATTTTTAATCTTTTTAGTTTCTAAAGTATGTTTTAACTCCGTTGGATCAATATAATCATACTCTATGGCATAACCAAAACGCGTGATTTTAGCATTTTCAAAACCTTTTATACTTCTTAACATCGCAATTTGCACTTCATAAGGAAGTGAAGTAGAAAAGCCATTGATATAATATTCAGTAGCATCTTTAGTTTGTGGCTCTATAAATAAATGATGACTTTCTTTATCACCAAAACGATTAATCTTATCTTCTATAGATGGACAATATCTTGGACCTATACCTTCAATTTGTCCTGTAAAAAGCGGAGCTCGGTAAAAGTTACTTTTTATAATCTCATGTGTTTTTAAATTTGTTCTTGCTATATAACATGGAAGTTGATTAGGATTGAAATTTTTTGTTTTAAAACTAAAGGCCTTAGGATTTTCATCTCCGGGTTGAATTTCTAAAACACTAAAATCAATACTTTTAGCATCTACTCTTGGACAAGTTCCTGTTTTTAACCTCCCTACTTTTAAACCACTTTGTTTTAAATACTCACCCAAATTTGCAGACGCAAGCTCACCTACCCTACCTGCTTGAAGCTTAGTTTCACCTATATGGATAAGTCCATTTAAAAAAGTTCCTGTTGTAAGTATGATTTTTTTAGCAAAATATGTATTTTCTAAATTAGTTTTAACGCCCTTAACTTCATCATTTTCTATAAGTAAAGACAAAGCTTGCTCTTGAGAGATTTCTAAATTTTCAAGTTTTAAAAGCTTATTTCTAGCACAAATTCTATAAGCGTCCATATCAATTTGCGCTCTACTTCCACGCACTGCAACACCTTTGCTTTCATTTAAAATTCTAAATTGAATTCCAGCCTCATCAGTGATTTGTCCCATAAGTCCACCCATAGCATCAAGCTCTTTTACCAAATGTCCTTTTGCTAAGCCGCCTATAGCAGGATTACAACTTGCAGCACCAATTTGCTCGATTAAAGTAGTTAAAAGTAAAGTTTTTTTGCCCATTCTAGCGGCAGCAGCACTAGCCTCAACTCCAGCATGCCCGCCACCTATTACGATTATATCATACATATTTTGACCTCATTTTTATAAAAAAGGCAAAAATTATATAATATTTTTTAAAATAAAACACTAAAAATACTTTTTGAAATTTAAAAGTTTTAGATAAAATCTCATAAAAATTAAAGGTATTGAATGTTTAATGGATTAATCCGCGAATTAGCCTTTGTCAAATCATATCAAAACAACACTTTAAGATTAAAAGCAAGTTACAAACCAAAACTAGGTGATAGTATAGCAGTTAATGGTGCGTGCTTGAGCGTAACAAAACTTTTTGATAATGGCTTTAATCTTGAACTTTCTTATGAAACAAGAACTCACATAGCTATTGAAAATTTAAAAGACTATGTGCATATTGAACCTGCATTAGCTTATGGCGATAGAATAGATGGGCATTTAATGCAAGGACACATTGATGGTATAGGTGAAATTACTAATATTTCTAAAAAAGAAAACGGAGTTGATTTTTATATTAAATGCCCTGATAATATACAAATTTATATGGCAAATAAAGCAAGTGTAGCTATAGATGGAGTAAGTTTAACTATCAATGAAGTTTTAAAAGATAGTATTCGTTTGACTATTATTCCTATAACCTTTAATGAAACCTTGTTTAAAAATTACACCATAGGAAGACGCGTCAATATAGAAAGTGATCTTTTAGCAAGATACATACACAGACAATTAAATTATAAAAAAGAAATTTCATGGCAACAAATAGACAAGATTACATCACTTTATTAGAAAATGATTTCGCAAAAGCTTTTGTAGCCTTTGATCAAGATTATAATATTTTTAGAGCAAAAATTTGTAATAATATTTTTCCTCGTGAAAATTCTATAAAAAAGTGTGTATTTTTAAATCAAATTCATTCTAATATCATCACTCAGTATAATAAAAATTTTCATTTTAACGCTGATGGGATAATTAGCAATGAAAAAAATATAGCTTTATGTATTTTAAGCGCTGATTGCCTGCCTTTGCTTTTATATGATGATAAAAATAAAACCATAGCAGCTTTGCATTCAGGCAGAAAAGGTTGTTTTGAAAATATCTTAAAAGAAGCTGTTTTGAAAATGCAAGAAAGTTTTAACACTCAAACCAAGAATTTAAAACTCATCATTTCAGCAGGAATTTGTGTTAAAAATTATGAAATTAATGGCGAGGTTTTAAACCACAGCAAAGAAAATTTTGCGCATTTTTTACATGAAAATAAGCTTGATTTAAAAGCATTAGTTAAATTTCAAGCAAAAGAATTAGGTATTAATGATATTTTTGATATCAATCTTTGCACCTTTGATGATGAGAGATTTTTTTCTTATAGAAAAAATCAAACTCCAAAGCGCATTGTTAGCGTGATTTATTTAAAGGATTAAAATGTATGAAGTAAAAAATCTACTTGCTTTAAAAATTCTACAAAAAGCTAGAGAATTTGGCGATAATGACTTAAGCAATGAACTTTTAATCACTCAAATGCTAAATCATACCCCACAAACTCTAAATCAAAACGATACTAAAAATTTAAATGAATTTATCACAACGCTTATAAATGCTAAAGAAAAAGCTAAAATGAGCAATAAATAATTTTAATTTTTCCAAGTTAAAATAAATTTTGTTCCTTTCTTTAACTCACTTTCTACTTTTATTTTTATATTATGTTCTTTACAAATTTTATCCACCAAAGAAAGTCCTATACCAAAACCACCTTGATTTTCATTAAATCTTGAATAACGCTCAAAAATATTAGCCAAATTTTCCTTTGCTATGCCACAACCACTATCTGCTATTATAAGTTTTTGCTCTAAAAGTGCTATTTTAATATGTCCATTTTTTATATTATATTTTATAGCGTTATTAACAAGATTATCAAACATTTTAAAAAATTGCTCTTTATTAGCATAAATTTTTCCATTATCCTCTAAAACAAGTTCTAAGTCAATATTTTTTTGCTCTAAAAATATCTTAAAATACTCCATTCTTTCTTTAATCAAATTTTTTAAAAATATCCAATCTTTTTTTGCTTCATAAGCTTGAGAAAAATTTAAAAAAGTTAAATCTGAATACAAATGACTCAAAGTCAAAGCAGCTATTTTCACACGCTTTAAAGCTTTAATTTCTTCAAAATTCTTTTTTCTTTCTAAACTCTCTACACTCATTAATATTGCACTAATTGGGGTATTAATCTCATGAGTGGTATCTTTTATAAAATTATTTAAAAACCTTATTCTTGCTTCTAAAGGCTTGAGTGCAAATTTAAGTATTAAATATCCTACCAAACTAACAAAAATCAAAGAAAGTACCATAGCTAAAGCAACTTTAAATCTTATAAATCCAAGTTCTTTAGAAATATCATCACCTTGTATTAAAACTCTTAAACGATTTACATCTCCTAATATTTCTAAAGCACTTTGATTTTGATTATCAGCAAGTAACAAGCTATTTAAATTTATATCAGCTACATAAATCAAAGTGTTATTGTTATAAATATTCGCATTATTTGATTTAAAAAAAGTTGTTTGAGCGGGTAAATCAAGATTAGAAAAATAAACCTTAGTTCTATCAAATATTGCAAATTTTATATTAGAAATTTGAGCTATTTTCTTAGCACTTTTTTCTATGGGTTCAAAACGCGATTTTTCCATTTGCAAAATCACAAAACGATGTTCTTGTCTTAGCTTTATGCTATATTCGCTTATTAAATCTTCTATTAACTTAGCATACCATATACCAAAAAGCACTATAAGAATACTTCCTATACTTACTAAATACAAAGAAAGAATTTGCCATGCAACGCGCTTGGCTTCATGCATAACAATACCCTCTTCCTCTTTGATTGATAATGCTTTCTTTTCCTAAAATTTTTCGTAAATTTTTCACATAAGCTCTCAGACTAAGCTCACTTGGCTCTTGATCATATTCCCAAATTTCTTCAAAAATATAAGCAGTATCTATAAATTTACCTTTATTTTTCAAAAGTAATGATAAAAGTTTTAATTCTTTTAAGGGTAAAGACAATGGCTTATCGTTTTGATATAAAGTTTGCGATATAAAAGCAAATTTAAAACCATTTCCCAAGTCCTCATAATCTTCATTTTTATGCGCAAAAGAACGCTTTAAAATAGCATTAATCCTTATTTTTAACTCCTGCAATTCAAAAGGCTTTTTGATATAATCATCACAACCACATTCAAATCCTTGTTGTAAATCCATAGTAGTATTTAAAGAGGTCATAAAAATAGCTGGGGTATATCTACCTGCTTCTCTTAAATTTTTAAGCACACTAAAACCATCTCCTAAAGGGACTTTTACATCCAAAATCCATAAATCAAAATTTTTCTCATAAGCTTTATCTTGTGCATCTTGAGCATTATCCACCAAAACCACTTCAAAGCCTTCTTCTTCTAAAAACTCACTAACAATTTCCCCTAAGTTAATATCATCTTCTAGTAAAAGAATTTGCGTAGCCATTTTAAGCCTTTTATGCTATTTTAATTTGGATTATTATATTTTTTTTATGTAAATTTAGTGTGAATTTAGCATATTTAAAGGCAAGTATTTATAAAATATTAACTATTTTATTGAATTTAGGATTTTATTATGTTGCCAAATTGGGATCAAAAATATAGTATTAATAATGAAAAAATTGACGAACAACATAAAAAACTTTTTGAACTTGCTGCCAAAGTGGAAGAAATTTCAGATAGGCCAGTTTATCAAGTCGAGCTTAAAAAGATAGTTGCTGAATTTTTTCACTATATTAAAATTCATTTTCAAGATGAAGAATCCTATATGGCTGAGATTAATTACCCTTATCTAAATCAACACAAACTCATGCATAAACAAATCACAAAATCCATGATAAAACTCATACAAAGTATAAAAAGTACAAATGATTTAAAAGAAAAATTATATATAGTAGTTAATTCATGGTTGATAGAACACATCATTCAGCATGATATGATGATAGAACATTGGCGTCAAAACACCCAAGCAAAGAATTCTTCAGATACTTTTGAAGAAGAAGCTCCAAAACCAAAAAAATTCTTATATCAATGTCAATGCGAAGGAAAAACACACAAGGTTCCTTATGATATTCATTTAAAAATGCAATATTCTAAAGTGCAGTTTAAATGTAAAGAATGCTCTGCGAATTTAATACAATACAAAGAAAAAATAGAAATCTAATAAAAATTAATAATAATTTAAAATATAGTAAACTATAATGCTTATAAAACTCTTCTAAATATAAACAAGGAGCTAACATGCTACCAAAATGGTGTAGTAAATATAGTATCCATAATGAAGAAATTGACAGACAGCATAAAAAACTTTTTGAACTTGCTGCAAATGTCGAGATGATTTCAGATAAACCTGTCCATAAAGGACAAATTAAATTTTTACTTGCAGATTTTTTTAATTATATGAAAGAACATTTTGCCGAAGAAGAAAAATACATGGCAAAAATAGGTTATCCTGAACTTTCTAACCATCAAAAAATTCACAAAAGTATCATCCAATCTATGATTGATTTAATTCAAAATCTCAAAAGCACAAATGATCTCAAAGAAAAACTTAATGTCATTGCATCAAAATGGCTTTTAGAACATATTTTAAGAGAAGATATGAAGATAGAAAAATGGCATCAAGCACAACTAAATAAAAATGCCAATACTACAACTTTTCAAGAAAATCAAGAAATTTATGAATATATTTGCTCTTGTGTAAATAAAATTCACAAAGTTCCTTGCGAAATTCACCAAAAAATTCAATTAAACAATGCAAGTTACAAATGTAAAACTTGTCAAGAAGCTATCAAACTAAAATAAAGGTTATAAAATGAATAAACGCTACACTTTAACTCTTCCATTAGAGCTTTATGAACGCTTAAATCAAACTGCGAAATTTTCTAAAAAGAAAAAAGCTGAAATTTTACGCAATGCTTTAGAAAATTATCTTGATGAAATAGAAGACTTTGCTCCAGCCATAGAAGCTTTAGAAGATTTAAAAGATGGAAATAGTAAAAAGTTAGATAACATTATAAAAAAATTAAAATGTTAAC
>NZ_JAKMRU010000029.1:0-10441 GCF_025772235.1 Campylobacter sp. IFREMER_LSEM_CL1085
TGGGGTATTGGGATTGAAATACAATTGAGTGTTTCTTGAAGATTTTCATATTCATTTATCCAATACAATTGTATTTTTTTTGCCCCAAAGGGTGTAACAAGCGTAAAATATCTAAAATCTTCTATTTTAAGATTAAAAATTTTATCAAATTCGATATAGTTCATTAAGCCGTAATCTTTAAAATCACATTCTTTGTATATAGATTTTAAAAATTTTGGTATTTCATTGACAATGAAAAGTATTTTTATTTTTTCTTTTGATAGATTAATAGTTAGTTCTTTTACTATATTATTTGGATATTCTTGTTTAATGATATCTAATAATTGTTTGTTGCTACAATTTTCCAAGCTATCAAGTTTAATTTCAAAATCTTTTTTAATTTCTAATTTTGTAGGTGTATATTGTAATTTATGCTCTTTATTAGATTGTGGCAGCAGTATATTAATTTCTTTTTTATCTTGAATAATTATTTTAGCAATACCCATAATTTTTGTATTTAAATCTAATAAAATTTGTAAGTCTTTTTTAGAGATTATGTTTTCTATATCTTTTTTAAAACTATTTAGATTTAAATTTTCACTAGATAAAAATTGCATAAGTTTATTTAAAAATATGGGTTGAGGAAGTATCATAGTTCTTTCAATCTTAAATTTTTAAGTTCTTTTAAATTTATAGCTCTAATTAAAATTCTTTCTTCTGATTGTATTAAAGCAAATTCTTGTAATTTTTCTAAAGCTTCTTTATATTCTAAATATCCTAGAGGTTTATCTTCGCTAATACTAAAAAAACTTAACCTCCATTCTACTTCTTCATTTTCATCATCTAGTTCAAAATTTTCCCAAGGTTCTTTAAATAAAATAGTATCTGTATCTTCACTAAGAGTAAAATTTACTATTGTTTTGTCTAATGCATCATAAAGTTTAGGCATAGCCTCATAAGCTTCTTCCCAACGCTTTTGTAAAAGTTTTAAATCTTTCATAAATTTTTTCCTTAAATATAAAATGAAATTATAACTAAGAAATTTTATATTAAATCATAAGGAAAGTATTTATACTGTTTAAATTCTTCTTTATCCAAATTCATTAGTTTTACAATTGCAGCACCTTCAAGATCCCAGGTATCTAAAGGATCCCTTAACCTTGTATGTTTTTTCATATATTTATGTAAAAACTCAATATCTTGTGTGGCTATAAATTCTTTAATCAGTTCATGTTCTTTGCAAGCACATTTGCGTTCTAAATTTAACTTCTTACCCTTAGAACCTATAAAATGTAAAAACCAATCTCTATTGAGTATATCCCTTCTTTTTCTCTCATCTTCTTCTATTAATTCTAGCAAACAAGTAGTATCCATATCTAATAATACTCTAACGCAAAGTTCAATAGCATTTCCCCTGTAATAGCCAATATCCAATCCTGTTTCTAAACGATTTTTTTCTTTTAATAGCATAAGTGCTTCTAAATCTTTTTTAACTATGTTTATATCATCACCACGAGAGTATTTATCTAAAGCAATACATTTTTTTCTATCTTCTATACAAAAAATACAAGTTTGTCTATCTCCAAAAGGAAGTTCTAAAAATATTTTTTCGGATTTCTTGATATCTTCTTCACACTTTATTATATGTTTTGTAAAATACGCTTCATCTTTCTTAGTATCTCTTACCATTTTCTATCCTTTAGGTTTTTTAATTTTATTTGCATCTTTATCTAAATAATGAATGGTTTCTTTACCTCCTTCATCAACATGAAATAAATCTTTTCTGATTTCATTGCTATTTTTTTCAAGAAGTTCTTTTATCTTTTCTCTATGTTCTTCATCTGCAACACCAAGTCTATTTTTGTCCTCTTCTAATATCCAACTATTACTCATCTGTTTGGTTTTTTGATTTCTATTTAACTTGCTTGTTCCAAACTTAGCTTCTGCGATGATATATTTTGGATTTTTATTGGGGTTATAATAAATTCCATCAATTCCTTGATGAATTTTATCATCAAGTCCTTGAACTTTGTTTAAGCTAATTCTTTTATAGCCTTGATTTAAATAATGCAAATGCATTTTAGCTTCGCCATAATTTCCTTTTTGTTTATTGCTTAATTTATCAATGCCATTTAATTTTTGTATCTTTTTTTCCATATTTGCTAAAACTTTTTTAGCTTCTTTTTGTTGTGCTTGAACTTCTTTTAAAAATACTTGTTGTTTATTTACTTGTTTTCTTCTTTGTGCTGCTTTTAGCTTACCTCCTATCCCTTCCCATCTTATCTTGTCCCATTTAATCTTAGCAAGAGGATTAGCTTGTATTTTAGCTAAAGCAAATTTAATCTTATTTTTCTTAGGTATAGCTAGTATAGGATAACCTTTATTACTTACCCCTATTAAACCCATTTGTAATACAGAATGTTTATGATTTACTTTATGATTTGAATAAGTATGAGCAAATACTAAAGCTACTTTAGTACAAGGTCCTCCTAGCATAGGTGGATTTACACATCCACTTATACTAGCTCCTTGTATTTCGTTATTAAGCATAATAGGAACATTGTCTGATTTTATTCTTTTAGCATTCTTTGCTTTTAAATTAACTTTACCTCCATGTATGCATAATAAAGTATTATCTTCTAATATAGGATGCAAACAAGAAGTATCAGGACTTATATTAATAGCTTCTATTTTAGGAAGAGTTATTTTTCTTTTTTTAGCCATAAAAAGCCTTGTGGGTTTGAAGTATGCTTTCTAATTGCTCATCTTTAGCATAAAGAAGTTTTTCTTCCAAAGAACAATCAAAATTTGAAGGAAAAGGTTTTATGGTATCCTTGCTTAGAAATTTTTGCCAAAGTATAGAGTTTTTTTCTAATGAGAAATTCCAAAAATCATCTTTGTTATTATAAACATAGTCTTTATAATCTATAAAATTTACAAAGTTGATATTTACATTTTTTTGCTTAGAAAGCATACCTTGTATGTTTTCTTCTTCTGTGTTTTTTGGAATTTTATTATAGTTTTTAAGATAATGATTTATTCTATTGTTATTTAAGTTTTGATTTTCAAGTTCATTTAAAAGTTCTTTAGAATAATAATTTAAAAAATAATTATTTGCATATTCTTCTATATGCTCTTTAAAGCTTCTTTTATAAATTAACTCATCATAACTAATAGGGTAAGATTTTAAAGTATTATTTTTAGAATTTAATATATAATCATACCCTGCAAAAAAATAAGAAAAATCCATAAAGGCATAATCAGCACTTATGCCTTTACAAAGACTTAAAAAAATATTTTCAAGTTCTAAGATGATTTTTTCATCTTTACTTAAATTTAACTCTTTTTGAAGTTGTTCTTGAGTTTTTGAGATAAAGCCATAATTAAGTTTATCTTCATAATTTTTTACTAGATAATTTAAATTTTCATCATTAAGATTAAAAGTAAGGTATAGTGATGAGTTGAAATAAATATCATATTTATTAAAGTAGGGTGCTAGATTATCTTTTTCTATAAGAGTATTGATTTGGCTTTGAGAGAAATTTTCTCCTTTTTCATCCCAAAAAGGTAAATTAGGGGAGAGGTTTTTAAGAGTTCCTATTTCACTTAATTCATCTTTTTGATAATATCTATGTAAAATGTATTTGCTTTTATCTTTGCATAAACGATTGTAAATTTGAGTATAATTTGAAGGTAAAAAATTTAACCATTCATCCTCACTGTGTAGATTTATACCTTCAAATTTATCAATACTAAAACAAGCTTTAAGTTCTTGTATAGCTTTTAAGGTATTTTCTAAATGTTTATTATAAAAATTATTTTCATTAGCTTTTTTAAAATCAAGCCATTCTTGTAAATTAAGGCGATTACCTTTTAAACTCCAAGCGTTAAGGTATTTTTCATCACTAAAAGTTTTTTTAGATAAAAGATGAAAGCTAACCTGATTGGCACTTAATGTTTGTTTCATTTAAAAGCTTTCAAAGCATCAATTTTTTCACACCATTTGTTAAAGTGTTGACATTTTAATCTTATGTTGTCTATACCAATTTCTTTGGCAATTTTGCTACCATGCAAAACTTTTTTATAACTAGGAGAAGAAAAAATCTTTTTTAGCCTGTGTGACGGACTTGTTTCCTTGCTATTGTTGATTAATTCTGGATTATTGTATTTTTCGATAATACATTCTAATTCGCAAATGAGTTTTTCATCCCATTCAGCGTCTGCTTCAATGATTTTTGTAATATCACTAAAAAGCAAACTTTCAAATTCATGTGGTTGTATATAGCTAAAAAATTTATTTGTATCGCATTTTTGTTTAATTGCTTCATCAAAATCTTTTTGTATTTTTTCAATATATTCATATATATCAGTATTAGCTTTATTTTCTTTTAAAAATTCATCATCTAATCCATAATAATCAAACATAGTTGTCATAAAAGCTTGTGTGTCTTGTTTTAATTTTTTAACAATAAAATCAACCACTCTATCATACGAAAGCGCACCGCCTTTGTGTCCTTTAGATGTAGGTATTGTAAGTGGAGTGAGATAAATTTTGACATTGTGAAAATACGGACTTAAAGTTTCATTGATAAATTTTTCTTCACTTTGTCCTTCGCAAATTACATAGCATCTTATAATATCTGACATTATTTTGGTCTCCCACCTATAAGATTACTAGCCCAAATTTCTCCAAGTGTGTATTCTTCAAGCCAAGTTTGTAGTTTTTCATTGTCCATTCTTGTAAAAATAGATTGATCACCTTCTTTATCTACAACTATAATATCTTGTGCTTCAAAATGATTTATCAGTTCTACAGATTGAGAAGAAATAATGAGTTGTTTTTCTTGAGCTACTCTTTTAATGATCTCGCTTAAAATTTTTAACGCATAAGGATGTAGTCCTAATTCAGGCTCATCGATAATAATTGTTCCTGACATTAGCTCAAAAGGCTGAAGCAATAAAGTAGCTAAGCATATAAACCTTAAAGTTCCATCAGAAAGCATATGTGCTTTAAAAGGAGTATCAGGATCGTTTTTATGGTACCATTCTAATTGTATATTATCACTATTTCTAAAAATAAATCCCCCAAAAAAAGGAGCAATATCTTGTATAGTAGTTAAAATTTGTTCATAATGTTTATTGTGATTATCATGGAGCATTTTAAGATAAGCTGCTATATTTTGTGCATCTTCTTTGAATATAAGATTATCATTTACATCACATATGCTTTTCATTTTAGATGTATCTCCAGTATCATGAAAATGATAAAGCTTCCATTTCTTAATTTCACTTATAACATGTTGTGCCACTTTTTTAGAATAAGATTGCTCCATTATTTTTGAAAGATTGCTTTCTAATTGATTGCTTCCTATGAGTTCTTCATAATTTTTATAATCTCCATCAAAGAAAATATATTCTTTTGATATCATAAGTTTATTTTCACTTGTTGGAATTAAAGTAGCATAATAACTATTTTTACCAAAAGTAAATTTAAAATATATCTCATTTGTTTCTTTTCTACCAAAATACAAAAAACTATCAGGTCCTTTATCTTGTGTATAAAATTGCAAATTTTTATTAAACAATGCATTAAGCATTTTAAATACCGAGATAAAATTACTTTTACCTGCACCATTTGCACCGATTAAGATATTTAAATTTTTAAGTTCAAATTCGGATAAATCTTTTATAGATTTATAGCCTTTGATTGTTATGTTATTTAGCATTTATATCCTTTTGATTTTCACAAAACTTCTTTAACTTTTTTGAAGGTTTTTATTTTCATTAAAAACTTCTTCTAATTCTTCTGCATTATTTAAATTTAATCTTTTTATTACTATTTTATTAGGTGTTGCTCCTTTTATATGATGTAGATATATTTCTTTAAAAGCAGTTTTTATGCTTCTATGTAAATGCCTATGGTAGATAAAGCCACTTCTTGCATCACAATCTCCACCTTTTTCTGAAAAAATTCTCAAACGAGAAGTTTGAATATTTGATACTTCAGACCAATTTTGCTTGTCTTTATCCTTTTCATTTAGGATTTCTACCACCTTTGTTTTTTTCAATCTTTTTGTTTCTTTATTAAACTCACCTACTTTTTTTCCATCGAGTGCTAGTTTTTCATGTTCTTCACGAGTCAATACACTTCCTGTTACATTTTCTGTTAAATGTGTATAATGATTACACACAAAGATGTAATCAAGCTCATATTCTCTAGCGAGTTTTAACTCAAAACTTATTTGTTCTGTTAGACTTTGAACTTGGACATTTTTAACTTCGACTAAACTAGGAATACCATTAATATTTACTAAAAAATCAGGTATAGTATGATTAAAACTATGAATGTTAAAATTCGCATCTAGTTTTCTTTGATTGCTTAAATAGCGTGTAGATCTTTTCCCAAAAAGCAAAGAAGCAACATATTCTCCCGTATCTCCTATGAGTTTAGGTGAAATTTTTTTCTTATTATTTTTTAATTCTTTGCATTTTTCAACTTCTTCTTTTTGTTTTTCCTGCAAATCTTCCTTAGTTTCTTCAGAAATTCCATCTGCTTTTTTAATGGTTTCAAGCTTATGTTGTGCGCTTTTTAAAAGATCTTTTATTTGTTTTTCTTTACCACCATAAGAAGCAAAGCTTTGTTTGTTTTCAAGCATACTTTTAAAAACCTTAGGACTTTGTAAAGCAAAATGACTTGGATGTTCCACATTGGCTATTTTTCTTTGAAAAGTAAGGGTTTTTTGCTTAATATTACTTAATTCTGAAATGACAAAGCTGCTATTTAAAATAGGCACAGGATCAAAACTAGATTCTCCTTTATCACAGATTAGTCTAGGTATAAGACACCATTTATAACCAGATTCATTCTTGAAAGATTTTTCATAAAATTCTTTCAAGAAATCCTTTGTTACTGTTGCCACGCCATTATCTATTGAAAATGATCTTATATGATTTTTTATATTATCATCACTTGTATAAATATCATAAAATACATCGTATTCATAATCTTTTCTTTTATATCCTTTAGCAGGCAAAGCATCATCTTTTAATTTATCAAATTCTTCATTGATTTTTTCATTGCTTTGAAGTTTAAGTTTTTCAATTTCTTTTTCTTTTTCTTCATTGATTGTTTGTATATATTCTAAAGATTTGCTTTTATTGATGCGATATTCATCTTTTTTTGTTTTTTGGTTTTTATTCTTGTTTTCTTCTCCTATCATATGCTCTTCTTTAGGCAAATAAAAGGCAAGAGAATAACCACTGATGATATCTACACTTTCAAATTCTTTGATTTTAAATTTCACATCATTAAATTCCAATGAAAAATCCTTTTTTGTTTTTTATCTTAATTTTTCTTCTTTCTTCTTTCTTCATACATTTTAATTTGTTCTATTCTTTCTAAGCTTGTATCTATATCATATTCTTTAACCAATTCTTCCCAAGTCTTAGCTCCTGCTTTTTTTAAGATTTTTATGTTTTTATTTATATCGCAAGTATTAGCTCTATCTAATGGGGTTGCAGGTTTATAATAGCTGATTTTTCCATCTTCAATATCACTTATACCACAATTAGCCGCATTCACATCAGCTCCATATTTGATTAGCACTTCCACACAAGCTCCTATAGGTTTTTCTTTGCTTCCTGCAGCCCTATGTAAAAGGGTTTTTCCTGCATCGCTAAAACTAAATTCATTTTCTGTTTTAATACTTCTCATATTAGGATTTGCTCCTAGTTTTAAAGCTTCTTCTAAATAATTTGCATGATTAAACAATATCCAAACATGCAAAGGAGTGCTGCCACTTTCTTCATTATAAGTTTCAAATGTGCATCCTTTTTTAAAAAAATACTCTATTACTTCTTTATTTTTTCCATCTCTATCAATATACCTACTAAGTGCATTAAATCCAAAGCACACTTCATCAGCTTTAAGTCCTAAATTTTCAAAATACTCCATCATTTCAAAACTTTTACTTTTATCATAAGCAATTCCTGCACAAGCTAAAGTGATAGCAGTATCTATAATAGCTCTTTTGTTTTCACTATCCCAATAAGGTGTATAGCATTTTTCAAAAAATATTTCAGGCACAGGATAATCTTTTAAAAATTCTTTAACTTCTTCAAGTTTGTTAGCCTCTACAAGATCATAAAATTCTAAACATAATTCTTCTAAATATTCTTCTGAAGAATTTTCTTCAAAATTTATTAATTCTTCTAATGTTTTCATTGTTTTTCCTTTCTTTATAAAATGAGTTTTAATCTTTAACAAGTGATTTTAGTATTTTATAAATCTCACTTAAATCATCATGACAAAGCACATTTTTAATAAACCAATCCTTAAATTCATCCTCATCTGCTTCATCATAAGGTATACCAGTATCTTCTTCAAAAGCAACTTCGTAGTTTTCTGGATCTAAATTATTATATGCACCTTCCATAAAATCATCTATATGATTTTTTACTGCTTCTAGGAGTTCTTTATTAGGTTTTGTGTCTAAAAATGCTTTGAAATCATCTAAGCTTTCTAAAATATCGGTATTAAAATCCATTGTTTTTCCTTTATTTTTTCTTCTTTCTTCTTTCTTCATACATTTTAATTTGTTCTGGTTCTTCTAAGCTTGTATCGATATTGTATTCTTCAACCAATTCCTCCCAAGTCTTAGCTCCTGCTTTTTTTAAGATTTTTATGTTTTTATTTATATCGCAAGTATTAGCTCTATCCAATGGAGTAGCAGGATCATAATATTCAATTTTTCCATCTTCAATATCACTTATACAACAATTAGCCGCATTTACATCAGCTCCATATTTGATTAGCACTTCCACACAAGCTCCTATAGGTTTCTCATCAGATTCTGCAGCTCTATGCAAAAGGGTTTCTCCTGTATTAGTAAAGCTAAATTCACTTTCTGTTTTAATGGCTCTCATATTAGGATTTGCTCCTAGTTTTAAAGCTTCTTCTAAATACTTCACTTCTTCGCCGCATAATATCCATTCATGTAAAGGAGTGCTGCCGCTTTCTTCATTATAAGTTTCAAATGTGCATCCTTTTTTAAAAAAATACTCTATTACTTCTTTATTTTTTCCATCTCTATCAATATACCTACTAAGTGCATTGTATCCAAAGCACACTTCATTGGCTTTAAGTCCTAAATTTTCAAAATACTCCATCATTTCAAAACTTTTACTTTTATCATAAGCAATTCCTGCACAAGCTAAAGCGATAACAGGATCGATAATAGCTCTTTTGTTTTCACTATCCCAATAAGGTGTATAGCATTTTTCAAAAAATATTTCAGGCACAGGATAATCTTTTAAAAATTCTTTAACTTCTTCAAGTTTGTTAGCCTCTACAAGATCATAAAATTCTAAACATAAGTTTTTTACATATTTATCTACATCTTCTTCTAAAGATAATATTTCTTCTAATGTTTTCATTGTTTTTCCTTTAGTTTTTTTATAAATTGGGTTTCTTTGTGATTTTAGTTTTAATTTAAAAAAATTGCTTTTAATCTGCTCTCAAATCACCTCCTTTTACCCTTAAACCTTTATCATCTATAATTACTTGCATTTTTCCTACTTGAAGTATAATCTTATCTTTTGTTTGTGTGATGGTGGTATTTTCACCTACTTGAGAGATGATTCGTTTTTGTGCTATTAAAGTGCTTTCTTTATTAGCTAAAGTATTTATTTCATCAGCCGTAAAGGAACAATTATTTTTAGCTTTAAAACTAATAGAATCATCAGCTTCAGCTTTGAAATACTCATTTGTTTCTATGCTTAGATCTTTTTTGGAGTGAAATTTTATACTTTGATTGGTTTGAAGCACATAAGAACCTTTTATGGTTTCATTTTTATTATGTCCTATTCTTTGGATAAAATCATTTTTGATATCTTGCTCTAGGTTATTGTTGATGATTACTCTTTTATCATTTCCTATTTTTTCTTCATGATTTTGTCCGATATTGACTTCATTACTAATTCCTACATTCAAAGTATTACTTAAACCCACATTAGTATCTTTAGAAAGCAGGGTATTTTCTAGATACTGCGCACCTACATTGACATTTTTAAAACCTATGATATTTTGCATATGCCCTAAGGTAATAAATTCAGTATATAAAGCTCCTACTTCTGAGGTTTTGTTATTTTTTATAGTTTGCTCATAGTTATTGCCTATTTCTTCTTTATAATCTTTTTGTGCTAAAATGTAAAATTCTTCCTTGTCTATATCATTTTTTAAAGTGATTTCATTTCTTGCTTTTGCATCGGTATTATCTTTTCCTATAGTAGAATTAGAGATAGTTAGATAATGTTCATTTTTATAATTTAGATTATATTCTGTATTTTCTTGTAGTTTAAGTTCATCTAAGCCTTTATTATACATAGGTATAGCACTTAGATAATTTAGTGTTTGTCCAGCGATTTCTCTTTTGTATCTTGGGTAGTTATATTGTGGCATAGT
>NZ_JAKMRU010000003.1:0-106499 GCF_025772235.1 Campylobacter sp. IFREMER_LSEM_CL1085
TAAGAGTTTTTACTCAAAACCTTCCTATCAATCTTCCCATTTGCATTTAAAGTAAATTGTTCTATTTTAACAAATTTTTTAGGTATCATGTAAACAGGGAGTTTGTCTTTTAAAAAGTTTTTAAAATCTAACTCTTCCTTACTTTCATAAAAGCAAATAATTTCTTCTTTAAAAATACAAGCACAATTTCTTACATTCTCATGAGAATTGATAATACTTTCTATCTCTCCAAGTTCTATGCGATGACCCATGTATTTGATTTGATGATCTATCCGTCCATAACATAAAAGTTCACCAAATTCATTATAAGCTACCACATCACCTGTTTTATAAAGCAAGTCTAGGTAATTATCATGCAAAGGATTTTGCATAAAAGCTTGCTTTGTTTTTTCTTTATCGTTGTAATAGCCTAAAGAAAGACAAGTTCCTCTTACATAAAGCTCGCCTTTAACTCCCACTTGACTTGAAGTAATTAAATTTAAATTCTCATCAAAGACTAAAAGTTGGGTATTTTTACATGCTTTTCCTATAGGCAAAAGCTCATCATCGCTAAATTGCCTATCAACTATGTAAAAAGAGCATGCATCGGTAATTTCAGTAGGTCCGTAAAGATTAGCAAATAAAGCACTAGGAAGGTGCTTACGCCAAATGTTGAGTTGTTTATTTGGCATGATTTCGCCACAAAAAAGAATTTTGTTTAAATGCCTTAGTGTAAAGGCTTCAAGCGCATTAGTATTAGCAAAATAAATCAGCACTGAAGGTACCCAAAAAATTGTTGTTATTTTTTCTTGTTCTAGATACTCCAAAATTTTATTTGGAAAAGCAAAAAGATGATTAGGCAGTATATGAAGCGTAGCTCCCATTTTAACAGAGCTAAATATATCTAATATGCTATTATCAAAGTAAAATGGCGCTTGATTAGCAAGTATATCTTCATGGCTTAGCTTAAAAGTTTCACATACCCAAAAAGTATAATCAATCACACTTTTATGGCTTATGCTTACTCCTTTTGGAGTTCCTGTGCTTCCGCTTGTAAAAAAGACATAAAGTAAATTAGTATCTATGTGATCGTTTAAAGCTTTTTCTAAAGCATTTTCATTTATAACAAAGCTTTCAAAATCTTCTGTGAAAATGGTATCAAGATTAAAATCTAAATTTAATTTTTTAGAAGTAATTAAAAGCTTTGGTTTCAAAACTTCTATAACTTTTTCTACACGCTCTTTGGGACTTTTTTCATCTAAAAGTGTATAAAAATTTCCACTTTTTGCTACACCAAAAAAAGAAAGCAAACAATCAATTCCTTTAGGAAGTATGATTAATACAGGATCTTGTGTACTTTTAGTAGGAAGTTTAGAAAGAATTTTACTTGCTATTTTTTTACTTAAATCATCAAATTCTTTATAGCCTATACTTCTACCATTAAACTCAACAAAAGCATTTTTGCTTCCAAATTTAGCAACACTTTCTTGTAAAAAATCATTGATATGAGTTGTCATTTTATTCCTTTAGCAAACAATAAGGGTTATCCTTTAAAGCTTTTAATGTTTTTTCTAAATAGTTTTTCATGTTGATATTTATTATATGAGCATTGGAAAAATTTAAAATATTAAAATTATCATCATTTTTTAAAATAGCTACTTGTTTATCAACATCTAAATCTGAATTTTCATCCAATTTTCTAACATAGTATTTAATATTTTTTTGGAGTATTTTACCATCTTCATCAATAATTTTTCCACTAAAATTTTTAAAATATCTATATGGAACATGAGCTTTTTCTTCTATGAAATGACTAAAAGTGTACCCGGCTATTTTAGAGCCAAATAAAACTAATTTTCCATTTTCTTTGGCTAAAATTTCATACACACAATTTTCTCCAAAACAACTTGTAGTGTCCTTTAAAAACAATTCTTCTTTAGCTCCTTTAATGGCAAATGAAAATATAGGATCATTGGTGCGTTTTACCCCCCCCCATTTGCGAAAATATTCTGTTAAAACACCAACAGTGCTTTTTGAATTCAAATTATCATAAACTTCATTTTTGCAAAAACTATAAGTAAATGTAGGCATGATTAAAGTACCTTCTTTACCTATAACTTCAAAAAAACAATCTAATATAGTTTGTAAAAATTCATTTCTAGGAAGTAAAGGAATACCAAATTTCATCAATTCACTATGTACACACAAAATATCACCTTTTTTAATACCAAGTTTTTTAAAAGCTTCTATTAAGTCTATATTGGAATATTTTTTATCATTGCATTTAAATATATATTTCATACTTTTTTCTTTGAATGTATTTTAATTAGTTATAATAGCATATAAATTATAATATCAAGAAAGAAAAATATGCTCATAAATCAAACTTATTTTATAGACTCTTGTGATGATGTAGAATTAAATATAAAAAGAGAAAGTAAATTAGAATATAGAATCACTTATGATGATAGTAAGCAAATGAAAGCTATTGTTTTTATCATAGGTGGATATGGAGCAAATGCAAATATACATTTTCTAGAAAGTTATAGAAATTTTATAGCTAAAAAATTTGATGTAGTAGCTGTAAATGTATTTTATCATTGTTTTTGCCAAAGAGTTTCTGATGTGGATAAATATAGCGCTGAAATGACTTTTTTATTAGACGATATAAGAACATTTGAAAAGGCTTTCAGGGATTTTGAAATAGAATTTGAAGTGCTAGATAATACAAAAAATATAGAAAAATATTATCAAATTCTTGATCAAAAAATGAGTATATTAAAAGAACAAGGAATTTTAAATCAAGACTATAAGGTTGAGTTATCTGTGACTTTTATCCCACCTAACAATGAGTATAATAATTTTGCCATTATGCCTGCAATCGATCATATCAATGCCTTAAAAGATATAATGAAAAATTATCCTCAATTTAAATCTTTACCTAAAATTTACGGGGGGGGGGTCATATGGTGGCTTAGTGGCATTAATATGTGCTAAAATAGCTCCTTGGTATGTAGATGGAGTAATAGATAATTCAGGTGCTGCATTGCCTCCATTAAGATATATCATAGGAAGGGATTTAAATAAAGGTGATGCTATTTTAAACGAAGATGAGTTAAATAGTAAAGTTCATTGTTATGTGGAAACTTATTGGACACGCAAAAACCCAAACTCACCTTATTATTTTGCTGATGAAAATTATTTAATAAGAGCTTTACTTAATAAAGATCATTTGATTTTGCAAGCTCAAAAGAATAAAAATATTATTTATACAAGTTATCATAGTGCTAAAGATGACTTAACTCCAGCTGATCATAAAATTTCTATGATAGAAATTTTAAAAGCCTTAAATTATGAAGTAGATTTTCATCTAATAGATGAAAAAGATATAGATGGTAAATTTATTAAAAATTTAACTCATGGCTGTGGAATTCCTGATAAGGCATTATTTAATAAAGAATTACCTATTATGCTTGAAAAATTAAAAGATAAAACATTTAACATGAAAAAAGATAGCATATCTTATCCTTGTAAAAATAAAGTTTTTACTTTTAAAGATGAAAATGATAAATTTGTTTTAGATATTATTTGATAGAATATATCTAAAACTAGCAAAGGCTTTTTAAAATGTTAAAGAATGAGACCTATTTCATAGACTCTTGCGATGATGTAGAATTAAATATAAAAAGAGAAAGTAAATTAGAATTTAAATTAACTTATGATGATAGCAAAGAAATAGAGGCTATTGTTTGTGTTATACAAGGACTTGGTAGTGATATAAGTGAACCTATGCTTAATTTTAATATGAAATATTTTGCTATGAATTATAATGTAGCAGTTTTAAGTGTAAATTATCATTGTATAGGTAATCGTCCTCAAACAGGAGCAAAATTTTTTCTTGATAATATTGATAAGCTTATTTTTGATGCAAGCTTAAAAGCTATTGACATAGAAATTCCTTATGATATATCAAAACTTAATACTTTTGAAGAATTTCATCCTGCTATGGATTATCTTAATAAAGAAATTCAAAAAAAGAAAGATAGTTGGGAATTTGACAAAGATTATTATTTGGACTTAAGTGTGAGCTTGCAGCCTACCAAAAATGAATATCAAAATTTTGGCATCATGCAAGCAACAGATATACTAAATGCTCTTTTGTATATTAGAAAAAATTCTCCTTTTAAAGTTATGGGGGGGGGTATAAAGCATATTTTAGTTGGAAGTTCAAGAGGTGGATATTTAGCAAATTTATGTGCAAAGTTAGCTCCTTGGCTTGTTGATGTTGTAATAGATAATTCTTCTAATGCTTTACTTGGAGATTTGTGGAGAATAATAGGATTTGGAAAAGAAATAGATTATATAAAATATCCTTCTTTTGACACTTTTTATTTTTTTAAAAACATTAAATTATGTTGTTTTGATAAAACCATTTGGACTTCCAATACTTCATCATTTAATTATTTTTCAAATGCAAGGAGAATGATTAGGGATATATTAGTAAAAGATCATCTGAACACACAAGCAAAATATCCAAAGCCAAAATATATTTTTTATCATTCTAAATTTGATATTGATTTAGCTCCACCGCAAGATAAAGAAGATTTAGTTGAAATACTAAAAGAACTAAATTTTAATGTTTATTTTTGTATGATAAAAGATGAAAAACAAATAGATGGTAAGTTTATTAAAAATCTAACTCATGGTATGGGTATACCTATGAAATTACTTATTAAAAAACACTTACCGCAAATTTTACAAGAACCTTTAAAAGATAAAACTTGTAAAAAAGAAATCTCATATAAGTGTGATGATTTAATATATACTTTTAAAGAGGAAAATGAGCAGATTATTTTAAGTGTGGAAAGGGTTTAAACAAATATTTGTTTAAACACCAGCTAAAGCTAAAAGATCGCTTACTTTTTCACATTTTTTAAGATCATCACCGCTAATTTGTTTACCAAGTGAGTTTTTAAATAATACCATGATAGATACAAAAGCTAAGCTATCCCATTCATCAATATCATCTAAAATCATATCTTCTTTTAGTGTTTCATCCATATGCATAGCTTCGCTAATAGCTTCTAATAATTCTTCTTTAGTCATTTTTTTCTCCTTTATAAATTGAAATTGTATCAGTTTTAAAGTTTTTATCAAAATTTATATAAGCACTCCCCCAGGCATATCCAGCGCCAAAAGCACTTAAAATGGCATTAAAATCATTTTTTTGCATTGTACAAAGTAAAGCAGGTAAAGAGCAGGCACTTAAATTAGCATATTTTGACATCAAAAAATTTGGTGCTTTAGAGCTATCAATACCCAAGTCATTTATAATAGAATCAACTAAAAATTGATTGGATTGATGTAATAAAAAATAATCCACTTCATCTTTACTTTTTTCACAAAAATCAAGCATTTCTTTTATGCTTTGGCTCTCAAGATTAAGTGCTTGGTTAAAAATTTCAGCCCCATCCATGTAAAGATTATCTAAGCTCCTATGCTTATTGGTTTGAAATATTTCTTTATTGGAGCTTTTACTCTCATCAAGTTTAGCAAAAGCTCTATTGGGTATGATGAGTTTGTCAAAACCTTCTCCATTAGAATGAAGCTTAAAAAACGATTTTTCATTTGCACAGCTTATGAGTGTTGCGCTTACTCCATCGCCAAAGATTGGAGCTAAATTTGGATTTAAAGGGTTTATGGTTTTGCTTAAAGTATCACCACAAATTAATAAAATATTTTTTGCATTTTGATTTTCTAAAAAAGAAAAAGCTATAAATAAGCCATATAAATACCCAGAACATGCTTGATTTACATCAAAAGCTATGGTTTGAGGTTTTAAATTTAATCGTTTGTGAAGATAGTTTGCGCATGATGGCATAAAAAAATCAGGAGTTTGTGTAACAAAAATCACCATATCAAGCTTATTTTTATCAAAATCAAGCATTTTAAATAAATTTATACTTGCTTCATAGGCTAAATCTGTTGTGCTAATATTTTCATCAGCAATAAATCTTTCTTGTATGCCTGAAATTTTTTTCATTCTTTTTAGCATTTTGACATCATTTTGAAAAACATCTTCTAAGCAATCATCTATATTTATACATTTATTAGGCACGCAAACGCTTATACCTGCTATTTTGGCTTTATTAAAACTAGCTTTCAATTATAAGTCCTTCGTAATTTATCATTTCTTTTTGGATTAGAGCAAAATTTTCTTTTATATTTGCATTTAAACTATATAAAAATTCTAAAAATGGCATATTTCTTTCGCCCTTTTGAAAGTATAAAATACATTCTTTTGTATTAAAATGCACATGTAATAACTCTATAGCCTTATATAGCATAATTTTTTCAAGCTTTCTTCCTAAAGCTCTGCAACTTATGCAAAGATCTTTTATGATTAAATTTGTTTCATCTTTATAAGCTAAAAAAATTGCTATAATGCCACTATCACTTAATTTATCACTCATGCTTATAGTCAAAATAGCATATTTTTGCATAAATTCTTCACACTCTTTTAAGCTTAATCTTGAGTAATTTGATATAAATTGATTAGTTTTATTAAGTAGTTGTGAAATTCTTTCAAGTTCATCCGTGTGGTTGATATGAAATTTCAAACAAATCTGTAATTTTTCAAAATACTCTTTAGGGCTAAGCTTGCTAAGTTCTTGTCTTTGTAAATTTGCTTTAATATCAGCACTTCTTAACTCATCTTCTTTGCTAAAGCTTGTTTTTAAAAGTCTAGGATAGAGCTTTAAACTATAAGCACTATTTTCATCAGCTAGTAAGGTGTTAATATGAAGGTGTGATACATTTTCAATTTCGGCTATATTATCATCAATAAATAGCACACTATCAAAAGCTATATTAAAAAAATTTACAATTTCTTTAATATTTTCGTCTTTACTTTTCCAATTAGCCTTGATCATACTAAAATCATCAAGTTGTAATAAAAAGTCTTTTCTTTGTGAAAAAAGTTTTTTTACATCTTCTTCTTCATTTTTTGAAGCGATGGCGAGTAAAAAACCTTGATTTTTTAAATTTAAAAGCTTACTTTGCAAGGCTTTATGATTGCTAGATAAAGTAAGATTTTCAATGCCATCTTCGCCTAAAATTCCTTGGTATAAGGTATTATCAAGATCTATGATGATTGCTTTTAAAGTTGGTTGCAAGAAGCTAGGTAGGATTTTTAGTCCTAGAATTTGGGCTAATTTTACACAAGCTTTATTACTAAGTCTGCTTGCATTTATTTCAAAATTACTATCATCTATGATGAGATTTTCATCTAAAAAGGGCTTTAGTATTTTGCAAATACTATATTCTTTTAAGCTTGTATCGCCAAGTAAAAGTGTGATGATAGGAGCGTTGCTAATGCTTGATAGTTCTTGTATTTTTTCTTTGATAAAATCATCTACATTTTTTTTATAATTGTTTAAATCTATAAATATAATATTTAAATCTGCTTTTTGAAAATTATCATAACTTAAACTATCATCATAAGAGCTTATGTTAAATTCAGCCTTTAATTTACTAAAGGCTAAAAATGCATTTAGTATGCTTGAAATCACTTCAAAAGAGTGATTTCTAAAAACATTAATAGTAATTTTTTTATAATGATTTTCCTTACTAAGTTTTATGAGATCATTTCTTTTTAAATTTGGTGAAAAAAGATTCATTTTAGCTCTACTAATTCTATTAATAAATTATTACTCATCATCACAAAGCAAAGTTTTGCAAAATAACTTGCTTTCATTATGTCAACAACTAACAAACCATCATTTAAAAGCAAAGATAAATCTTGCTCTATATTTTTGCTTTCATAAGCTATATGATACATTTTAGTTTTATTTTTCAAATAGTTATCTAAAACGCCTTTTTCATTTAAATTTGACAAAAGTTCAAAGCGATATTGGGGGAATAAGTTATTTTTTGGAATGATAAATTCTCCTTTTACCCCTTGTTGTTCGTCTATAAATTCAGCTTCTTTAATAAAACCTAGCTTTTCAAATATTTTTCTTTCTTTTTCTAAAGATTTACATGCTACACCTATATGGTGGATTGGTAAATTTAAATTCATTTTTCAAATACCACAGCCATAGTTATAGCATTTTTAAATTTTAAAGCTTTTTCTAAAGAATAGTCATTTGCCATAAAACATTCATATTGTTTTATTTTTAAATCTGCTTTTTTTGCCATTTCAAAAATTTCAGTTGGATGTGTAAATAAGTATATATGATCAATTGCAGGTGCGTTGATAGGTATGGTTGCAAAAATTTCACCTTCATCGCTTAATAAGTCTTTTGCTCTTTTTAAAAATTCTAAAGGCCGTTCAACATGTTCTAAAACTTCTCCAATTACTATTAAATCAGCTTTTTTGTGAAATTGAAATTGAAAAAAATCTTTACATAAAAATTCACAATTATTAATTAAATTTTTAACTTGATTTTCCACCATATTTTTTGTCAATTCACAACTAGTAGGGGATAAATCTAAACCTAAATAATAATCAAATTTCAAACTTTTAACAGCTTTAGTAAAAAATTCTCCATGTCCTGGGCCTATTTCAAAATAATTATCATGTTTGCTTTTTGGTTGAAGATAATTTTCAAAATACTTTCTAACTTTTATATGAGCAATCCAAATATAAGATGAAAGCGCAAGCCCTATCATGTATTTTTTCATATAAGTTTCATTAAAATAGACTTTATCTTTTACTTCTTCAAAACTTTTATATCTATATGAGTTATTTTCTATGAAATATTTTGTTTCTTCTAAAGTGTCATTAAGTATAGTTAAATAGCATTCGCACTGCTCTTGTAAAGAAATATTGTTTTGAAGATAATATGAAATGAGATTTTCAAATTCTATTTCATCTTCATTTGTTAGACTGATTTTATTTAAATATTTTGCGTGAATTGGATTTTTTATAGCTATTAACTCAAATAAGTTTTTAATATTTTTCATTTTTTACCTTTGATTTGATAGCTTGCAAAAGTTCATTTTGTGATTTTAGCTGACTTAATTCATCTTTGCTAAATTTGATTTCAAATTCTTCTTCTAAGCTCATGATTATATCAATATGATTTAAAGAAGTCCAATTTTTGCAATTTTGCATGCTTAAATTTGAATTTTCATCAACTTTTACTTCTAGTATATTTTCTAAAATTTCATAAAATTTATTTTCCATTTTTTAACTATCCTTTAGAATAAGTACATTTTTATTCATGTTTAAGGCTCTTATTATGACATTTTCATATTCTTGAGCAATAAAAATACTTATGTTATCATTGGCAAATTTTATCATATCGCTTTTAAAAGATGATAAAGCTATTTTAATAATATTTTTAATATTAGGAAGAGAGTGCTTGTTTAAATCTCTAACAAAATATAAGATTTCTTTTTTTGTTTTTTCTCCATTTTCATCAAGAATAAAACCCTGAAATTTTTTAAAATATCTGTAATCTACTTGATATTTTTCCTCAATATGGTGGGTTATGGTGTGTCCAATGCCACCAAAAGTAAGAAATTTCCCATTTTCTTTTATTAAAACATCATACACACAATTTTCTCCAAAACAACTTGTAGTGTCCTTTAAAAACAATTCTTCTTTGGCTCCTTTTATAGCAAAGGAAAATATAGGATCACTAGTGCGTTTTACTCCTGCTTGTTTGCGAAAATATTCATTTAAAGCACCCATTTTTGTAGGAGAATTTAATTTATCATAAACTTCATTTTTGCAAAAACTATAAGTAAAAGTAGGCATGATTAAAGTACCTTCTTTACCTATAACTTCAATAAAACAATCTAATATAGTTTGTAAAAATTCATTTCTAGGAAGCAAGGGTGTGCCAAAATTAAAAAGTTCAGTATGCACACACAAAATATCGCCTTTTTTGATGCCAAGTTTTTTGAAAGCTTCTATTAAGTCAATATTAGAGTATTTTTTATCATTATATTCTAAGAAATATTTCATTTTATTAGTTTATGAAATTTTAATCTTTCTATTAAATCTTTTAATTCATAAGCTTGTATATTTAGCTTTGAGGCTATATCTAAAACATCGTTTTTATCATCACAAAATGCTAAGAAACTAAGTATATTTTCAACTCTTCCTTCTCTTTTGCAATGGTCTATATATAAGTCTCTTTTACCTAAATTGGGTTCGCAAAATACAGTATTTTGATAAATTTCATTCACTTCTAAATTCATGATAATTTCTTGCATAGCTTTTAAGCCACCTTGCAATCCTTCTTCGCTGATGAAATTTAAATCATCTTTGCTAGTGTGGTATTCTTTATAATCACCAAATCTAGTCCTACACACACAAACTACGGGTAAATTTACCAAAGGAGCACAGTATTGTCTCTCATCGCTTCCTCTATCTAAAAAGTTAAATTCTTTAAAATTATTTTTTTCTTTTAAGGTATGTAAAGCTACTTTATCTGCTAGGGTATTTTCACTTGGAGTGTGAATGAGTGAGTAAGCATTATCATCACCTATGCAAGAGAGTACAAAACCTGCTTTAGTGTGTTTTTGTAAATGTTTTAAATGTTTACTAAGATAAACTATACTCCCTATGGTTTCAGGAATAAAAACAAAACGATAATTATATTTTCTCTCTTTAAGTTCTAAAAGCCATTTAGCTAAAAATGCAGCTACTACAGGGCCGCTTAGCTCGTTATTTGCCATAGATGGATGACAAAGGTAAGTGGAAATTAAAATTTCATCTTTTGTTTCTTGCGTGCTAGGTATGAGTAAATCAGCATAGTTTAAAACCCCATTTTCATGGTGTTTTGCATCTATGAAAACTTTATATTTTCCTTCTTTTAGTTTAACTCTATCTTCATGTTTTATACAAAAACCCCAACGCCTTTTATAATAGCTTGTCACATAAGGTATAGCATCAGGCATACCCTCTATAGAGTAAAGGTGTTCTTGTAAGCTTGCTAGATCAAGCTCTGTGTCTATGCCTGTGCTATAGTTTAATACATGAAGATTATTTTGCTTAAAATCACAAATTTTTTCTCCATTTGGAGTGATGATATAAGCATTGTTTATCTCCCATTCAGCAGGTACTTCCCAGTCAAACACTTTGCTCCCGCTTGCTATAGAGTGAATTTTTAATATACCCCCCCCCATAGCTTCATCAAGTATTTTTAAGCTTTGTCTAAAGCCTTTCCCGGTAATACTTCTGCATATAGGAAAAAGCTCACAAACTAGCTCATACATACTTTTACTCACAACAAGCCTTTTTAGTTTCTTCTAAAATCTTAAATAAATTATCTTTAATAAATTGTGCTTCTTTTAAATTCATTTCTTGATGAGCAGGTATGCTAAGTTCAGCTTTATAAAAATTATCCGCATTTTCTAAGAATAAATTTCCATATAAGTTTTTATAATAACTAAACTCATAAGTAGGCTTATAATGCACTTGTACACCTATGCCCAAATTTAATAATTTTTCAAAAATAATCTCTTTTTGGCAATAAAACTCAGGAAAAAGCAAAATAGGATATAAATGTCTTGAGCTTTTTTTGTAATCTTTGATTTTTATAGTGCTAAAATAAGGATTTTTTTCAAATTCTTTATCGTAAAAACTTGTGATGATTTCTCTTTTTTCTAGCATATTATCAAGTTTTTTTAGTTGATTTATACCTAAAGCACAAGCTACATCACTTAAACGATAATTATAGCCTAGTTCAATCATATCACTATCCCAAAGTCTTTTTTTGACTATGCCATGACTTCTTAAAAGCTTGATTTTTGAGATTAATTCCTCATCATTGCTAACGACCGCACCACCCTCAAAGGTTGTAATAGGTTTAACCGGATGAAAAGAAAATATGCTCAAATCTCCCATAGAGCCTACTTTTTGATCTTTATAAATAGCACCTAGGGCATGACTTGCATCATCAATTAGTGGGATGTTGTATCGTTTGGCTAAGGCTAAAATTTCATCCATTTCTACACTATTTCCCGCAAAATCAACCACACAAATTGCCCCTATATTAGAGCTATCTTGGCTTAATCTTAAAGCAAGTTTTTTCTCATCAATATTTCCATCACTTTTTACATCTATAAACTCAACCCTAGCACCTGCCATTAAAGCTGCATTTGCAGTTGCAGCAAAGGTAATAGGGGTTGTTAAGACAATTTTATCTTTTACATTTAAAGATAAATATGCAAGGTGTAAAGCAGAAGTAGCTGAATTTAGCACGCAAGCATATTTTACACCCACATATTCACAAAGGGCTTGTTCAAATTCTTCAACCTTTTTTCCACCGGTTAAAAAATCATCTTTTAAAGCCTCACAAACTACTTGTATGTCTTGTTCGTCAATATTTTGATGAGAATAAGTTATCATTTTTCAAGCTCTGTATGATTTATTATATTTAAAAGCTCTTCTTGGCTAATCCATGATGGATTGTTATCAGAGCTATAAGAAAAGCCATTAGAAACTTTTTTACCCTTTTGTCCTTTTGCATTTATACTAAAATCAACATTAGTGTTATTAAATTGAATGCTTGGACTAATGGCATAATAATTTTCAAATTCATAAGTTAAATGACTATCATCACTTGAAATCATAATTTCATGTAGTTTTTCACCTGCTCTTATACCTATGATTTTATGAGCTAAATTAGGAGCCATAGTTTTAGCTAAATCAACGATTTTCATAGAAGGAATTTTTGGTACGAAAATTTCCCCTCCATGCATATAGGCAAAATTATTCAGCACGAAATTAACCCCATCTTCTAAGGATATCCAAAATCTTGTCATTCTCTCATCTGTGATAGGAAGTTCTTTAGCACCTTCATTGATTAGTTTTTTAAAAAATGGTATGACAGATCCTCTTGAACCCACTACATTACCATATCTTGTAACGCTAAATTTAGTATGAGAATTTCCTGCGATGTTGTTTGCTGCTACAAAAAGCTTATCACTTGCAAGCTTTGTAGCTCCGTATAAATTAATAGGATTGCATGCTTTATCGGTTGAAAGAGCGATACATTTTTCTACATTATTTTCCAAACACGCATCGATTACATTTTGTGCTCCATGGATATTAGTTTTTATACATTCCATTGGATTATATTCTGCAATTGGCACATGTTTCATAGCAGCTGCATGAATGACAAAATCAACATCCTTCATTGCTATGCTCAATCTTTCTTTATCTCTTACATCGCCTATAAAATAACGCATACAATCATCATTAAATTCTCTTGCCATTTCAAATTGTTTTAACTCATCTCTTGAATAAATGATGATTTTTTTAGGTTTGTATTTTTGAAGTAAAGTTTTAGTATAAGTTTTTCCAAAACTTCCTGTGCCACCGGTGATTAAAATGCTTTTTCCATTAAACATATATTTTCCTATTACTTGACTAAGTTTTTATATCGGTTGAAAATAAAATTATTTTAAAATTCTTGGTAAAGTTATACCTGTTTGAGCTTGGTATTTACCCTTTTTATCAGCATATGTTACATCACAAGGCTCATCTCCTTGTAAAAATAAAACTTGAGCTATACCCTCATTAGCATAAATTTTAGCAGGTAGTGGGGTTGTGTTTGAAATTTCTATAGTGATATGTCCTTCAAAACCTGGCTCAAAAGGGGTTACATTTACTATAATGCCACATCTTGCATAAGTGCTTTTGCCAAGACAAATTGCTAAAACATCATTTGGCATTTTAAAATACTCAACTGTTCTTGCAAGCGCGAAAGAATTTGCAGGTACTATACATACATCGCCTACAAAATCTACTACATTTTCTTCTACAAAATTTTTAGGATCTACAACGGTGGAATTTACATTAGTGAAAATTTTAAATTCTCTTCCAACTCTTATATCATATCCATAGCTTGAAAGCCCATAACTAACTATACCTTTACCTATGTTTGCTTCACAAAATGGCTCTATCATATTGTGCTCTAATGCCATTTTTTTGATCCAATTATCTGCTTTTAAGCCCATTTTTGTCCTTTATAATTAAAGTGAATTTTTAAATTATATCTTAAAATAAAAGTAAAAAATAAATAATTGAAGTTATTTTTAGTATTTTTATATATAATTATAAATTAAGTCTTATAAATTAAGGAGAATATATGACAAAAGAAGAAATCAAAGAACTAATGCAACTTTTTGCAGAAGCAAATATAAGCAAGATTAAAATAAAAGAACAAGATGGATTTGAAATAGAACTTGAAAGAGATATGTGTTGTGAATTACCAGCTCCAGCTCCTGTTGCTCCAGCTCCACAGCCAATTAATGTAAATGTAGTTAATGAAACCAAAGCAAGCTCAAACTCTTCTAATAAACCGACTATCAATAGCCCTATGGTAGGTACTTTTTATCAAGCTCCAAGCCCAGGTGCAGCACCTTTTGCTAAAGCGGGACAAACTATTAAAAAAGGAAGTACTATAGCAATTATTGAAGCGATGAAAATTATGAATGAAATCGAAGCTGAATATGATTGTAGGATAGTAGAAGTATTAGTTGCAGATGGCCAGCCTGTAGAATTTGGTATGCCTTTATTTGTGGTGGAGAAATTATAAAATGGAAATTAAAAAAGTTTTAATAGCAAATCGTGGAGAAATTGCATTAAGAGCTTTAAGAACTGTAAAAGAAATGGGAAAAAAAGCAATTTGTGTGTATTCTATTGCAGATAAGGATGCTTTGTATTTAAAATATGCTGATGCGAGTATTTGCATAGGAAATGCTAGAAGTTCAGAAAGCTATTTAAATATCCCAGCTATTATTAGTGCAGCTGAAATTAGCGAAGCGGATGCGATTTTTCCAGGATATGGATTTTTAAGTGAAAATCAAAATTTTGTTGAAATTTGTGCAAAACATAATATCAAATTCATAGGCCCTTCAGTAGCTGCTATGGCACTAATGAGTGATAAAAGTAAAGCAAAACAAGTAATGCAAAGAGCAGGTGTGCCTGTAATCCCAGGAAGCGATGGGGCTTTAAATGGGGTTGAAGCAGCAAAAAAACTTGCTAAAGAAATAGGCTATCCTGTGATTTTAAAGGCAGCAGCAGGTGGTGGCGGCCGTGGTATGCGTGTAGTTGAAGATGAAAAAGATTTAGAAAAAGCTTACTGGTCAGCAGAAAGTGAAGCGATGAGTGCTTTTGGTGATGGAACTATGTATATGGAAAAATACATCCAAAACCCACGCCATATAGAAGTGCAAATCATAGGAGATAGCTTTGGAAATGTGATACATTTGGGTGAGAGAGATTGCTCTATGCAAAGACGCCATCAAAAACTTATAGAAGAATCTCCTGCAATTTTACTAGATGAAAAAACAAGAGCAAGACTTCATGAAACAGCAGTTAAAGCTGCTAAGGCTATTGATTATGAGGGTGCGGGAACTTTTGAGTTTTTAGTGGATAAAAATTTAGATTTTTATTTTATCGAGATGAATACGCGTTTGCAGGTTGAGCATTGTGTGAGTGAGATGGTAAGCGGGGTAGATATTATCGAGCTTATGATTAAAGTAGCAGAAGGGTATCCTTTGCCAAAACAAGAAGAAATTAAACTTAAGGGTCATTCTATAGAATGTAGAATTACTGCTGAAGATTCTAAAACTTTCTTACCTTGCCCAGGTAAAATCACAAAATATGTAGCTCCTGCAGGACGCAATGTAAGAATGGAAAGCCATTGTTATCAAGATTATAGTGTGCCTCCATATTATGATTCTATGATTGGAAAATTAGTCGTTTGGGGAGAAGATAGAAACACAGCTATAGCTAAAATGAAAATAGCCTTGCAAGAGCTTATTGTAGGTGGGATAAAAACAACCAAGGATTTTCATTTAGCGATGATGGATAATGCAGATTTTATCAATAATAATTATGATACAAATTATCTTTCAAGACATTAATTGAAGATAGGTTTTAACCTATCTTAATTCTTCTATATGAGCATTTGCTCTTATTTTATCAAGATGATTTTTTAAGGCTTGTTCTTTTTGAGTTAGGGTATAGACATTGCTAACTTGATCTTTGATTAAATCAAATTCGATATGATTTTTACCATATTTTTCTTTTACAAAATACACTATATAAGCGTTTTCGCCATTTAACACTGGAGTAAATTCTCCTATTTTTGTATTATTTAACAAAGCAAGTAATCTTGGATCTAAACTAGCTGCGTTTAAACTAATGGCTTTTGATTTAATTTGAGAATTTTTATACATAGGATTTTGTGCAAGCTGTTGTAAAAGTTCAGGATTGGTAGAATTATAAACAACTAAGTCTATATTTGAAAAAGTGCTAAATTTATCAAGATTGCTTTCATAAAAATGTTTTAGTGTTTCATCATCAATATTGATTTTTGCATTTTGCATTATGCTTCTATAAAGTTTTTCTCTTTCAAGATCTTTTCTAATTTTGTTTTTAAAAACTTCAAAACTTAAACCATCTTTTTCTATCTTTGCTTGCAAACCATTAATGTCAGTTTTATTGCCTTTTGCTATTTGGGCTAATTTTTCATTAAGTTCAAAAGTGCTTACATAAATTCCTAGCTTTTTAGCTTCGCTTTGTTGAACTTTATCATCTACTAAAAATGCTATAGCTTTTTGTTTGTCATTAGTTTTTAATTCTTTCATAGTTTGTTCTATATCATAAAGAGTAATAGGTTGATTTTCTACTACCATTGCTACACCACCAAGGGTTTGAGCATATAAAATATTTGCAGCAAAACAACAAGATATTAAAAATTTTCTCATATAAAACCTTTATTTAAGTGTAAATATAGCATTATAACAATAAAAATTTAAAAAAGGTAAAAATATGCAAGAAATCACAACGCGTTTTGCTCCTTCTCCAACAGGATATTTGCACATAGGAGGGCTTAGAACAGCTTTATATAATTATCTTTATGCAAGAAAAAATAAGGGTAAATTTTTATTGCGTATTGAAGATACGGATTTAAAAAGAAATTCACAAGAAGCTACGCAAGCTATTATAGAAGCATTTAAATGGTGTGGGCTTGATTATGATGGGACGATTGAGTATCAATCTCAAAGATTTGATATTTATAAAAAATACATTCAAAAATTATTAGATGAGGGCAAGGCTTATTATTGTTATATGAGCAAAGAAGAGCTTGATGAGTTAAGAGCTAAGCAAGAAGCAGCTAAAGAGCGTCCAAAATATGATGGTAGATATAGAGATTTTAAAGGAATTCCGCCAAGTGGTATTGAGCCTGTGGTGCGTATAAAAGCACCACAAAGTGGAGAGATTAAATTTATAGATGGCATTAAAGGCGAGGTTAGTTTTAAGGCTGAAGATATTTTAGATGATTTTGTAATTGCAAGAAGCGATGGTAGCCCAATTTATAATTTAACCGTTGTAATTGATGATGCACTAATGGGTGTGAGTGATGTTATAAGAGGAGATGATCATTTATCAAATACTCCAAAACAAATTGTCCTTTATGAAGCACTAGGCTTTAAAATACCTAAATTTTATCATGTAGCTATGATACATGGTGAAGATGGTAAGAAACTTTCTAAGCGTCATGGAGCAACTGATGTGATGGAATATAAAAATATGGGGATTTTACCTCAAGCCCTGCTTAATTTCTTAGTGCGTCTTGGTTGGAGTCATGGCGATGATGAAATTTTTTCTTTAGAAAGTATGCAAGAGCTTTTTGATCCAAATCATATTAACAAAAGTGCTTCTTGCTATAATTTTAAAAAATTAGAATGGCTTAATGCTCATTATATTAAAACTTTACCTTTTGAAGAAATCAATAGACAATTAAAAGATTTAGGATTTGATTTAAGTCAGTATGAAAAAGCAGGCTTTTTGCTAGATATGTTAAGAGAGAGAGCTAAAACCTTACATGATATTATTAGTGGGGCTAAAGTGTTACTAAATAACCCAAAAGAATATGATCAAAAGGCTGTAGATAAATTTCTCAATGTTACAAATTTAACTTATTTGGAAAAATACGCTATGGTTTTAAATGAGCAAAAAAATGCTTGTGAATTTGAAGAATTAACTAATCAATTCTTAGAAGAAAATAATCTTAAGTTAAAAGATCTAGCTCAAGCTATACGCATCGCACTCACAGGAAACTCGGTTAGTCCTAGTATATTTGAAGTATTGGAATTTTTAGGAGTGCAAAAGGCTAAACTTAGGATAAAAAATTTACTAAATTATATGAAGGAAAAATAATGAATTTAAAAGAAGAGGCTTTAGAATATCACTTAGGTGGTAAAGTAGATATTGTTGCTAGAAAGCCTATGGATAGTGCACATGATTTATCTTTGGCGTATTCTCCTGGGGTTGCTGAACCTTGTATTGAGATAGCAAAAGATGAAACTTTAGCTTATAAATACACTAATAAAGCTAATTTAGTTGCTATAGTAAGCGATGGTAGTGCAGTTTTAGGGCTTGGCAATATAGGAGCGAGTGCAAGCAAACCTGTTATGGAAGGAAAAGCTTGTTTGTTTAAAAAATTTGCTAATGTTAATGCTTATGATTTGGAAATTAATGCTCATAGTATAGATGAAATTGTTACTTTTTGTAAAGCTATAGCGCCTACTTTTGGAGGGATTAATTTAGAAGATATTTCAGCACCAAAATGTTTTGAAATAGAAGCTGCCTTGCAAGATCTTGGAATTCCTGTAATGCATGATGATCAACATGGAACTGCGATCATTTCTACAGCAGGATTAATGAATGCTATGGAAATTAGTGGTAAAAAATTTGAAGATATTAAAGTAGTGGTAAGTGGTGCAGGTGCAGCAGGTATTGCAAGTGCTAGAATGTATAGAAATTTAGGGGTTAAAAATATTGTTTTAGTAGATAGTAAAGGTGTGATTAATACTCAAAGAGATGATTTAAATAAATATAAACTAGAATTTGTAAGCGATACCAAAGATAGCACTTTAAGAGAAGCTTTAAAAGGTGCTGATGTATTTTTGGGTTTGAGTGCACCTAAGATTTTAGATGATGAGATGATTTTAAGTATGGCAAAAGATCCCGTGATTTTTGCATTAGCTAATCCTGTACCTGAAGTAATGCCAGAAGATGTTAAAAGAGTTAGGAACGATGCTATAGTTGGAACAGGTAGAAGTGATTATCCAAATCAAATTAATAATGTTTTAGGTTTTCCTTTTATCTTTAGAGGAGCTTTAGATGTAAAGGCAACTAAAATTACTGAAAATATGAAAATAGCAGCCGCAAAAGCTTTGGCTGATTTAGCTAAGCTTGAAGTAACTGATGAGGTAAAACAAGCTTATGGAGTAGAAGAGCTTAGTTTTGGTAGAGATTATGTGATACCAAAACCATTTGATAGCAGAGTAAAAGCTGTAGTTAGTGCTGCGGTAGCAAAAGCTGCGGTTGAAGATGGAGTAGCTTTGATAAATAATTTTGATTATCAGAGATATTTTGATAGTTTAAAATAATTTTTTATAAATTAAGTTTTATTTAAAATAATTTTTTATTATAAAACTTAATTTTATCTATTTTTTATTGTTTATATGAGTTATAAAAACATATTTTTTAAAAATCATTTAAAAAATATGTTTTAAATGTTACTTTTTTTCTTTTTAAATTATATAAATTTGATATTACTAGTATTTTTAATAAAATTAATTTATATTTAAGATATTTTTTAATAGGATATTTTTACTTAATCATAGAAAGGTCGAGATGATTTTTGGTAAGATAGATTATCTTAATTTACTCCCTTTACATATCTATCTTAAAAAATCAGCTTTTCCTAGCTATGTTAAGCAAACTACAGAATACAAAAAAGGGGTTCCTAGTAAGCTAAATCGCCATTTGTATTTTAGACGCATTGATGCAGCGATTATCTCAAGTGTTGAAAGTCGTAGAAAAAAATACAAAACCTTAAATGTGGGGATTTGCGCAAGCAAAAAGGTAAAAAGCGTTTTAGTGAAAAAACAATCTGAAAGCAAAGAAGATGCAAGCTCTGCAACTTCTAATGCTCTTGCAAAAGTTTTAAAGCAAAAAGGGGAGGTTATCATCGGTGATAAGGCTTTAAAACTTTATTTGCAAAATCCAAAAGATTATATTGATTTATGCGAATTATGGTATGAAAAGACAAAACTACCTTTTGTTTTTGCTCGATTTTCTTGTATTAAAAATTTTTCTATTTATAAAAAAATGATGAAAAATTTCACAAAAAGTAAAATTTTCATTCCGCAATATATTTTGCTAGATTATTCTAAGTCAAGAAATCTTTCTCAAAAAGAAATTAGTGCATATTTAAAGCTAATTTACTACAAAATAGGAACAAAGGAGCAAAAGGCGCTAAAAAAATTTTTAGCCAATGCAAACAGCAAGATACTATAAAAAGGACAATTTATGAGTATAGCTAAACAATATATCAATGAAACCTTAGAAAAAATTCAAGCAACTTCCCCAAGACAACCTATCTTTTTTCAAGCAGCAACTGAGGTGTTAAATTCTTTAGAACCTTTACTTGAATCTAACAAAACTTATCAAGATCATGCTATATTAGAGCGTATTGTTATGCCTGAAAAAACGACTATTTTTAGAGTAGTATATATTGATGATGCAGGTAAAGCTCAAACGCATTTTGGTTATAGAGTACAGTTTAATTCTAGTTTAGGACCTTATAAAGGTGGGATCAGATTTCATCCTAGTGTAGATTTAGATGTTTTGAAATTTTTAGGTTTTGAACAAATTTTCAAAAACTCTCTAACAGGTTTAATGATAGGGGGAGCTAAAGGAGGAGCAAATTTTGACCCTAAAGGCAAAAGCGAAGCAGAAATTATGCGTTTTTGTCAAGCTTTTATGGCCGAGCTTTCAAAAATCATAGGTGCAAGCACTGATGTGCCAGCAGGCGATATAGGGGTTGGTGCTAGAGAAATTGGATATATGTTTGGAGCTTATAAGAAAATTAGCTCTAATTTTGATGGAACTTTAACGGGAAAGAAAATTCCATGGGGTGGAAGTTTAGTAAGAACAGAAGCAACAGGGTATGGCTGTGTGTATTTTACTCAAGAAATGCTAGCAAAATATAACAATGCATTAGAAGGAAAAGAGTGTGCAGTTTCAGGTAGTGGAAATGTGGCAATTTATACCATAGAAAAATTACATCAACTTGGTGCAAAAGCAATCACAATAAGCGATAGCGATGGATTTGTTTATGATAAAGATGGGATAGATTTAGATTTATTAAAAGAAATTAAGGAAGTAAAAAGAGCTAGAGTGAGTGATTATGCAATGCTTAAAAAAGGTGCTATTTTTACTCCAAAAAGTGCGTATAAACAAGGTTGTAATGGAGTATGGAGTATACCTTGTGATATAGCTTTTCCAAGTGCTACGCAAAATGAATTAAATTTAGAAGATATTAAAACCTTATATCACAATGGTTGTCGTATGGTAGCAGAGGGAGCTAATATGCCAAGCACACTTGAAGCGATCGATTTTATGTTAAATCAAAAAGACTTTTTATTTGCGCCAGCTAAGGCTGCTAATGCAGGTGGTGTAGCGACTTCTCAACTTGAAATGCAACAAAATGCAAGTATGTGTCAATGGGGCTTTGAGGAAGTTGATGCAAAATTACATAAGATTATGAAAAATATTTTTGAAAATTCATACGAGTGTGCAAAAGCTTATAATCATGAAGGAAATTTAGTAGTAGGCTCAAATATAGCAGGCTTTAAAAAAGTAGCTGATGCGATGATTGATCATGGTTATATTTAAAAAGATGGCTTAAATGCCATCTTTAGTGTATATAAAAAAAGCTTGTTATTTGATTAGCGATTTTTTCTTCTAAAGACTCTTTGGCTCTGTCTATATTGCCAAGATAAGCAGTTCTTGCTAAAAGCGAGGTGCTTTGAGTAGAGTTTTTGGAGCTAATTTGTAAATTAACTTGCAAAAGATAGTAATTTTCTACTTCCATTTCAAAAACATCATCTATTTTATCAAAGTCATTATAAAAAAATCTCGCATTAGAAGCGCGTAATCTTTGTGCGTAAGAAAATTTCTTAAAATCTACTATATTGATATAAATTTTATAATCACTTTGAACATTATTTAAAACTAAGCCTAAATTTTGTAATTTTTGAGCGAGCTTGGCTTCTAAATTTGTGTTTAATTTTGAAGGATTATTGATGTGTAAAGAAAAACTTTGATTTTTATTAGCATGCAGGAAAATACCTTCATTATTTGTTTGGATAAAAGTTTGCATAGGGCCTGTGCAAGCACTTAAAAATAGTGCAAACACAAGCAAGAAAAAATTATTTTTGAGCATCGATTATAGTTGGCACAGCACGAAGACCAAGTTTAGAGTATTTTGCGAAAGTTTCTCTTACTGCTTTAACCTCAGCTTCACTAGGTTTTTTATAATCTTTTAAATTTTTATCATAATATTTTTTCATGATAGCGATTTTTTGTGCATCATCTTTAGCATTTTTACTTTCTTTGTAAATTAATGCAGATTTTTCAAAAGCACTAGTATCATGGATAGGGGTTAAGATAAATTTCACTTGATGGGTTTTTAGTGTTTCTTCTATTTTATCTAAATGCATTCTACAATATGGACATTCAGGATCGCTAAAAACATAAAGTAAAGGTTTGTTTTTATCGCCTAAAGAAATAAACATTTTTTCTTTTTTAAGTTCAACTAGAGCTTTTTTTGAAAATTCAGCTTGTTGTTTTTCCATGAGTTTTGCTTGATAAACTTGAGAGTAAAATTCACCTTTTTTTACATCAATTACTTCAGTTGTGATGATATTATCTTGAGTGAAAACGATTTCTTGGAAATTTTTACCACTAATTTCAAAATTAACTATCACAGCTTCAAAGTTAGTATCAGGAATTTTTTCTCTACTAGAAACACTAATGTTTGCATTTGATAAATTTGGATTTTTCTTAAAAAAATTAATAATTTCTTCATTACTTGCAGCAAATAAAGAGCTAGCAAGGGTTAAGAGAGCTAAAGATTTTTTCATCATTTTCCTTTGTTTTAAAATTTTTGCACATTATAAAATGTAATCTTTAACACTTAGATTTTTAATATTCTTTTTTCCTCGATTTTTACCACTTGAGGATAATTTTTATCAAGGTATTCTAAGTAAGCTATGGCGTATTTTCTTGAAATTTGAAAATGATTTTTAACAAAAGCTACATCTAAATGATGATTTTGCAAAAGCTTTAAAAACTCTTGCATGAGATTTTCAAGAGTATTTTTTTCTATAAAAAGATTATGCGCTAATCTTTTGACTTTGTTTTCTTTAGTGAGTTTTTTTAAAATAAGATCTCCATTTTTCCTATCAAGCTCTAAATACTCATAAAGATTGTAAGGTGCGGTAGGTTTTATGCCTTCTTTTTTTAAAATTTCATAAAGCTCACAATGAGCCTTTTCTTGTAATTTTTCAAAATCTTGTCCTTTTAAAAACCATATGCCATCTTTAAAATCTAATTTTTCTTGCATTTGCTTGAGTGTATAAGCGCAAAAGCTCTCACTTGCCCAGCTAAGCCTTAAGGCGATAGAATGAGACGAGATTAAAGCATAAGGATTTTTAGAGAAAATAAAATCAATAAATTCTTTCAAAGTTTGCATAGTATTTAGATCATATACATTTAAAGCTTGCTCATCGACAAAAACATGATCTAAGCTTTTTGCTAAGTTTAAGGCTTGCTCATGAGTGAGTTTAAAGCGTTGATAGCTTGAAAGTAATCCAAAGCCAAGTTTGTGAGTTTGTTTTAAAAACTCAAATACTTTTTTAAAATCTTTTTGTTCTAAAAGTGCTAAATACTTAGCTTTTATATCTTTTTTTAAAGGCTCACTTACCGCATTAAGAACTACACCACCGCTTTTAATACGCCCATTTTCAAGCAAGATGAATTTATCATCAAAACACAAAGGTAAGCTTTTATCAAATTCTAAGTTAATATAAGTTTTATCTTCAAATTTTTTGATTACACTAATTTTTGCATTAAGCTTTTTTGAGCCACTGCAAAATTCTAAAATACTCCCGTGTTTAATCTCTGTGCTAAAAACAACCCCATCGATACTTTTAAAGCTTTTAAAAACACCTTTTTTACTTAATATATAGCCTTTTTTTAACTCATGATAATCACAATTTAAACTCAAAGCAACTCTATTATAAGCTTTTGCTTCTAAAACATTTTCTTCATGAATTTGTATGTTTTTTACAATGATATCTTTTTGATTTTCAATGCAAAATATTTTTTCATTTTTGCTTATTTTTCCTTCATTTAAACTCCCTGTTACTACCGTTCCTATACCTTTTAGAGAAAAAACCCTATCAATGTAGTATCTAAAAATCAAATTTTCATCATTTTCCTTAGGCTTTAAACTAAGTAGATAGTTTTTTAAATTTAATATACTTTGCTCATCATAAATGCTAGTTGGAAAAACTTTTAAGATATTGATTTTAAAGGCTTTTAATTCTTTTAAAAGCTCTACTTGCTTTTGTACTAAATCCTTGCATAAATCAACCTTACTCAAAATAAGCACTACATCTTTTACGCCTAAAAATTCCAAAACCCTTAAATGCTCTATACTTTGAGCCTTTAAACCCTCGTTTATATCTATGACAAACATACACACTCTAAAGCCAAAAGCACCACTTATCATAGTTTTAATTAAACTTTCATGCCCAGGCACATCGATAAAAGCAATATTTAAATTTTCACTTTTTAAATTTGAAAAGCTAAGATTAATCGTAATGCCTTTTTCTTGCTCTTCTTTTAAATCATCACCTTCAAAACCATTTAAAGCTTTAATAAGCGAAGTTTTACCATGATCAATATGCCCAGCAGTGCCTATGATGATACTATGCATGAAATACCTCTTTAATAATGCTTATTATTTTATTTAAATCTTTTTCTAAAATACTTCTAAAATCTAGCACAAAATGCCCATTTTCAACACGGCCGATTACGCCTTTTTTTCTAAATTTTTCTTGTAAAAGCAAAGCTTTCTCATCAAAACTTAACACAAAAGTATCTAAGCTTTTATCAGGCATAGAGCCACCACCTACTAAACTTTTAGAAGCTTTTAACTCACATTTTATAGGAATTTTTTCTTTGATAAAGAGTGCCTTTTTTTCTATGGTTTTTAAATCATCATTTAAAAGTTTTAGTGTGGGGATTTTTTCATATTCTTTTTCTAAGTAAGCTTTGGCAGTTTCATTTAAAAAAGCTAGAGTGATTTTATCAACCCTTAGCATTCTTAGAAGTTGATTTTTCTTTAATTGTTGAATGTATTTTTTCTTTCCAAGTATAATGCCTGCTTGAGTAGAACCAAAAAGTTTATCACCGCTAAAACTTAAAATATCACAATGTTTTAAAAGCTCTTTCACACTCGGCTCGTTTTTACTAAGTTGTTTATTAATCTTTTCACACCAGCCAGCACCCAAATCATAATAAGATATGAGTTTTTTCTTTTTTGTCAAAGCGTGAATTTCACTTAAGCTTACTTCTTCAAAAAATCCTTTAAAAGCAAAATTAGAACGATGGGTTTTTAAAATCATCTTAGTATTTTCATTGATAGCTTTTTCATAATCATATAAATGAGTTTTATTAGTCGTGCCTATTTCTTTTAGTTTAACTCCAGCTGCTAGCATAACTTCAGGAATTCTAAAATTTCCCCCAATCTCAACTAACTCACTTCTTGAAGTAATAACTTCTTCATTTTTTGCTAAGGTGTTTAAGATCAAAAATACAGCAGAAGCGTTGTTATTAACAACTAAACAATCTTCACAATCAAATAATATTTTTAAATTCGCACTAAGTGCGTCATACCTTGAACCTCTTTTGCCACTTTGCATGTTAAACTCTAAATTAGAATAAGAGCAGATGATTTCTTTAGTTCTTTCAAAAATACTCTCATCAATAATGCTACGACCAAGATTAGTATGTATGATAACTCCACTAGCATTGATCAAACTTTGACTTTGCATGTTTAAAAACTCATCAATACTTTGGGCAATTTTACTTAGCAAATCTTGCAAGCTAAAATTTAAATTTTCATTTTTACTTAGTTCTTTTTTACAATTTGAAACAACTATTTTTGCAAAATGAGATCTTAAATACAAAGGATAATTAGCCAAGTTTTCATCGTTTATAAGTGTGTTTATAGGTGGAAAATTTCTAAATTTGTTCATCTTAAACCTTAAGAATAAATTAGTAAAATTATAACTTTTTTATAATGAAATTTATATAATTAAGATTAAAAAATTTAAAAGAGAGTGTTATGAAAGATTTTGTATTTTTAGAAAATGAAGATTTAATTCCTTTAAGTGATGATATTAGCATAGTTCAAAAAGCCTGTAATGAAGAAGTTTTTATAGGAAATTCAAAGCTTTTAAATCCTGAAGTTTATGCACCTGAGATTAATTTTTACCTTAAAAACTCACAAGATGATGTGCTTAAAAAAGCCAAAACTATTGAGTCCTTATATAAAATTAGATCTAAAGTTTATGATTTAGGGCTTGATTTAGAATATACCAAAGAAGTGGGTAAAAATGTAATTATTGTAAGCAATGAGGATCAAAATGAGCTTATTGAAAGCTTAAAAAAACAAGAATACAAGGTTTTAAAACTAAGTAATGAGCAATGTTTGGGTGTTTTGGGTTGTGTAGGTGAGCTTTGCGTGATAGCTTTAAAAGATAATGAGCAAGTAGAGATTGATTGTGATTTTTTCTTATATGATGTAAAAAAAGAAAGTTTTGATCAACAAAGTGGTTGCTATGATTTAACCACCTTAAGTCAAGAAGAACTTATAAAACTTTTAAATTCTAATTCTCCAAAATATAAATTTAGAAATTATATTAGTTATGATGATAGCATTTGTCAATACCATGAAAGAAGAAGTATTCATTGTGGAAAATGTGCTGAAATTTGTCCTAGTGTGGCTATTTTAAAAGATGATGAGCAAAGAAAATTAGAATTTTCTCATGTGGATTGTTTAAGCTGTGGTGATTGTGTAGGGATTTGTCCTAGTGGAGCGCTTGATTATGCACCTATGCCACGCAATAGCTTTTATGAAATTTTAAAATTTTATGAAGATAAAATCATTTTAATAATCCCTGAGAAAATGTCTATAGAAAATTTAAATATCACTTTAAAAGAAGATGTAATGCCTTTTATGATTAAAGGCGAGAATTATCTTGATCAAGCACATTTTTTAGCTATGCTTCAAACAAGTGGTGCGAGTGTGATTTTTTATAGTGATGGCTTATCGCAAGGTGCTTTAGAAGTGATAGCTTTGATGAATGAAATTTTTCAAAGAAAATTTAAACAAAATGCAATTTTTCTAGCTAAAGATGAAAAAGAACTTTTAGAGGCTATAAATCAAGCTCATTTTATAGAAAATCTCAAATTTATTTCTTATAATCCTGCGCTTTTAAAAAGAGAAGATTTTGCTATAAGATTAAGAGAGCTTATAAAGGAAGAAAATTTAGGCAATATCCCAAGCAAAGAATGGATACGCTATGGAAAAATCACCATTAATGCAGACACCTGTACTTTATGTCTTTCTTGTGTGGGAGCTTGTAATGTAGGAGCTTTAGTGGCTGATACTAAGGATAATTCTTTGAAATTTAATGCAAGCTTATGTACTACCTGTGGGTATTGTGAGGCAAGTTGTGCTGAAAAAGATACTTTAATGCTTCAAAGAAGTGGGATAGATTTGGAAAAAGAGTATTTTTCTTTTATGGTTTTAGCTCAAGATGAACTTTTTACTTGTGTAGAGTGTGGGAAAGAATTTGCTACTAAAAAGGCCATTGAAAAAATTGCTAGCATTATGAAACCAAGATTTATAGGTGATGAAGCTAAGATAAAAACACTATATTGCTGTGCTGAATGTAAAGCAAAAGTAATGATACAAAGTATGAATGTGCTTTAAGCCAAAAGGCTTAAGCACTAAGTTTTAGCTTGTATTAAAAATTTTATATAATTTTTTAATATACAAGTTAATGTAAATTATAGTTTTTATACTTTGCTTAAATTTAGCGCAAAAGCTTTTTGGCTCAAAAGCACTTCATCATTTTCTTTAAAATCTTTAGCTTCTAAAGGGCTTAGCGCTACTTGGCTGATTTGATTACCTATGGCAAGTATGGCTATAAATATGCTATCTTGCTTTTGTAGTTTTAAAATGCGTGCTTTTATAGCAAATTTTTGTGAGCCTTGTGTTTTTAAAAAAACTTCATTAGGCGAGCCTTCTTTGATGATAGCTCCATTTTCTAAAATGATGACTTTATTAGCTAGTTTATAAACTTCACTTACATCATGGCTGATTAAAATAGTAGTGATTTTATAAGTTTTATGTATATTTAAAAGATAATCATGCAAGTGTAGTTTTATCTCATTATCTAAGGCACTAAATGGCTCATCTAAAAGTAAAAGTTTGGGTTTTTGCATAATGGCTCTTGCTAAAGCTACGCGTTGTTTTTGTCCCCCGCTTAGTTCTAAAATATGACTTTTTTTGTGTTTGCTTAAATCTAAAAGTTCTAAAAGCTCATTAGCAAATTTTAGATCTTTTTTAGCAAAAAGTAAGTTTTGTTCTACATTCATATTTTCAAATAAAGCATAATCTTGAAAAACAAAACCAAGTTTTCTTTTTTGTGGGCTTAGAAAGTTTTTATCATCAAAAAATATCGTATTATTAAAAGTGCAAATTCCTTGTGCTTTTTCAAAACCTGCTAAAATTCTCAAAAGCGTAGTTTTACCACTACCACTTTTTCCAAAAATAGCACAAAATTCTCCTTCTTTAACTTCAAATTTAATCTTAAGTTTAAATTCTTTTTCTTTATTTTTAAAGATTTTTTCAAAGTCAAGTTTTAGCATAAATACTCTCTGATAAATAAAGCACTAGGATGTACATAAGCAAATACAAAATCATTTTTTTGATAATTTTGCTCTAAAAACTCATGGGTGCTAATTTGAGCTTCGAAAGTGCAAATTTCATTTTCTAATCTTATGATAGTGATGATTTGTCCTTGAAAAATATCAATGATTTTTGCATAAAAGGTATTTAAAAATGAATTTTCTAAATTTTTTTTACTAAGTAAGCACTCGCTACTTTTAAAAGCAAGTAAAACTTCTTGATTAATGCTTGCTTTTTCATCAAGTTCTAAAGCAAGCATAAATAATTTATGTTTTTTTATAAGAAATTCTACCCAGTTTATATTTTCATGATTTTTTATAGCGTTTATTTTAGCTTTAATCATGGGATATTATAGCCATAAGCTTTGAAAATTTCCTTAGTCTTTTTGCTTAAAATAAAATCATAAAATTTCTTAGCTTTGGCATTATCTTTACCATAAGAAGTGATGATAATGCCTTGATTGATTGGCTTATAAAGTTTTGGATCGATTAAAATATAATTTTTTCCTTCTTGGAGTTTATAAGATTTTAGCGTATCTTCATATAAAGCACTTGCTGCTATAAAACCCACATCAGCTGCTTTTAATGTTTGAGTAAGTGCTTCTCCTATGGATTTTGCTTCGATGATTTTAGCTTTTGTTTGCTCATAAATTTTAGCATTTTGTAAAGTTTCTATACTAGCTTGACCATAAGGAGCAGCTTTGGGATTAGCTATGGTGATGATTTTTACTTTTTCTTCTTTAAGCATGTCTAATCCTTTGCTTAAATCCATTCTAACACTGAGTAAAGCTAAAGCTCCTTGAGCATAAATAACAGGTTTTGTACTAGCAAAATTATCATCATACAAGCTTTGTGCAAATTTCATATTTGCAGCCATAAATATATCAAATGGCGCTCCATTTTTGATTTGTGAAACTAAATTTCCACTAGCACCTAAGCTTACATTGATACTAATATCAGGGTTTTCTTTTTGAAATTCTTTTTGTAAGGCTTTAAAAGCGTAAGCTACATTTGCAGCTGCAGCGATATTTACATCAGCACTATAGCCAAAAATACACAAAAAAAGTAGGGTAAAAATTTTTTTCATTTTTTATCCTTTTAATAGTAAATTTTAAAAAAATTATAGCTTATTTTTAAAAGCAAAAATAAATTTATATTTTTTGCATATTTTCTAAGACTTATTTCATAAGCAAATAAAAATTACTAATTTTTTTTTAAAGAATATTTTTAATGTAAAAATTTATTTTAATTTTTGTATAATATAAGATTTCAATTTATGAAATTTTAAAAGGAAAAAGCTTGTTAAAATACATACTAACTTTGTGTTTATTTTTTAACACTTTGATTTTAGCAAATGACTTTGAAGATTTTGAACAAGAATATCAAAAAAAAGAAGTCAAAGATAGCTTTTATACCTATAATAAAGCTATGAGTAAATTTAATTATGATCTTTATACTTATTTTTTAAGACCGGTTGTGCTTTCTTATAAAAGCATTACTCCAAGCTTTATAAGAACAGGTGTAAAAAATGCTTTTGATACCACAAGATCACCTTTTAGATTTATTAATCATCTTTTAAGTTTAGAATTTAGAAAAGCTGGTGAGGAATTTGGAAGATTTTGTGTGAATGTGATTTTTGGATTTGGTTTGTTAGATAGTGCGAGTAAAACTCCTTTAAAAAGTTATGAAGCTGATTTTGGAACGACTTTGGGTAAATGGGGAGTAGGTAGTGGACCACACTTAGTGCTTCCACTTTTAGGTCCTTATAATGTAAGAGATGCTTTAGCTTTGCCTGTAAATTGGTTTATGGTGCCTGAGGGGTATATTGAGAATTTTTGGGTTGGTGTGGGTGTAAATGCTGCATTAAAACTCAATGAATTAAGTTTTGAGTATGAAAAAATAGATGATATTTACCAAAATAGTGTAGATTATTACATTTTTATACGCGATGCGTATGAACAAAGACGCCAAGAACTCATCAAATAAGGAGATAAAATGAAAAAAATCATAGCTTTGTTTTTTAGCGTAGTATTTGCTTTTGCTTTAAATTTGCAAGATATTTCTAAAACCATGCAAGAAAAAATTGATGAGAGCTTAAAAATTCTAGATCAAAATAAAAACGATAAAGCTAAAGCAGCGGAAAAAATCTTTGCTTTATTTGATGGTGTTTTTGATTATGAGTTTATGGCTAAGCTTAGTCTTTCTACAAGATATGAAAAATTAAGTGAAAATGAAAAAAATGAATTTAACAAAGCTTTTGAAAAAAACCTTAAAAAAAGTTTCACAGATAAGCTTGCTTTGTATGATTCTCAAAAATTAAAAGTGATTAATTTAGAAGAAAAAAATAAAAGAGCTTTTTTGAAAACTTCTATGATAGTAGATGGTAAAGAAAATTTTGTAATCTTTAAATTTTATGATAAAAATAATGATTGGCAAATTTATGATGTAGATATTTTTGGTATAAGTATTATACAAACTTATCGCTCACAATTTAAAGATGTCTTACAAAATGGTGATTTTAAAACCTTGCTTGAAAAGCTTTCTAGTGTTGATTTTTCTAAATAATGCTAAGTAAAATTTTAAAAATCTTTCTTAATTTCCCAAAGCTAACTTTGGGGATTACTTTAATCTTTTGTATATTTTTTAGTTTTTTTGCTAAAAATTTAAGTGTTGATGCAAGTGCTGAAAGCTTGCTTTTAGAGCATGATGAGGGTTTGAAACTATATAGAGAAGTTTCAGCACGTTATGGCAATGATAATTTTTTAATGCTTGCTTTTGCTCCTAAAAATAAAGATATTTTTGCTAAAGAAAATTTAGAAACTATCAAAAACTTAACCCTTGATTTAGAAAAAATCAATGGAGTGCAAAAGGTATTTTCTATCGCTAATGCACCTTTACTTGCAAGTTCTAAAGGTAAAGAGTTAAAAGAGCTTATCCAAAATATACCTAATATTTTTAGTCAAGATGTGGATATTAATCTAGCTAAAAAAGAAATTTTAAATCAACCCTTTTATAAAAATAATATCATCTCAAAAGATGGAAAAACAACGGGAATTTTGATTTATCTAGCACCTGATCTTGTTTATAATGACTTGATTAATTCAAGGGATAATACGCAAAATGAAAATGAAAAAGAGCATTTTAGAGCCTTGATTAAAAAGCACCAAGAAAGCTCAAGGGAATTTAGTGCAAAAAGATTAGAAGAAATTACTAAAATAGTATCTAAATATAGTCAAAATGGAGACTTTTTACACCTTGGTGGTGTTGAAATGATCGCTAATGATATGATTAATTATGTAAAAAGTGATTTAAAAATTTATGGACTTAGTTTAATAGGGCTTTTATTTATAGCACTTTGGTGGTTTTTTGGCTCTTTGCGTTTAGTGTTTTTGGCTTTGGGAATTTGTGTGGTTTCGCTTTTTACTTCAAGCGGGATTTTCGCGCTTTTGGGTTTTGATATTACTGTGGTGTCTTCAAACTATGTAGCTTTGGTACTCATTATCACTGTTTCTGTTGTGATACACTTAATCGTGCATTTTATAGAAAATTTACACAAACACCCAAAAGCTAGCGTTTATAAGCTTTTGCTCTCAACCTTACTTGATAAAGCAAGTCCTAGTTTTTTTGCTATTTTAACCACGGTTGTTGGGTTTTTAAGTTTTGTTTTTTCAGATATTGAGCCTATTATCAAACTCGGTATTATGATGAGCCTTGGCATCAGTGTGAGTTTGATTTTAGCTTATATTTATTTTGCAAGTATTTTGGTATTAATGCCGCGTTTAAATTTTAAAGAGCTTAATCAAAATTCGTTGAAATTTTTAAGTTTTTGTGCAAATGTAAGTTTACAACATAGAAAATTTATCTATGGTATAAGTTTATTTTGTGTGGCTTTTGCTTTGTATGGAATTTTGCAAATTAAAGTAGAAAATAGTTTTGTGAGTTATTTTAAAGATAGTTCTAGGATTAAACAAGGTTTGTTGATTATAGATAAAGAGCTAGGTGGAACTATGCCTTTAGATGTGATTGTCAAATTTAAGCAAAATCCAAAACAAAATGAAAGCTTAGATGAGTTTGAACAAGAATTTGATGATTTAGCCAAAGATGATAGGTATTTTTTTAGTAGTGAAAAAACAAGAATAGCTGCTAAGGTTCATGAGTTTTTAAGTAAGCAAAAATATGTAGGCTCTGTGCTTAGCTTGCAAAGTTTGCTAGAACTTGGAAAAAGCATTAATGATGGTAAGGCTTTAGATGATTTTGCCTTAGCGTTTTTATATGAAAATTTAGATGAGAATTTTAAGAAGCAAGTTTTAACCCCTTTTGTAAGTGTAGAAAATAATGAGTTGCGATTTAGCGTGCGTATGCTAGATAGTGATCCAAATTTAAGACGCGATGCTTTTTTAAAACAGCTTGAAAAAGACTTAAATGAGCTTTTACAAAATGATAATGTAGAGGTTAAAATCAGTGGTATTATGCCTTTGTATAATAATATGCTTCAAAGTCTTTTTTCATCACAATTTGACACTTTAGTCTTTGTGGTGCTTGTGATTTTTGCTTTGTTTGTGGTGATTTTTAGAAGTTTTGTTTATGCTTTTGTGGCGATTTTGGCCAATCTCATACCTTTAGCTTTGGTATTTGGCTTAATGGGTGTTTTAAATATACCACTTGATATTATGAGTATTACCATAGCTGCTATTTGTATAGGAATAGGAGTTGATGATATGATTCATTATATTCATCGTTTTAAAGAAGAATTAAAACATAAAAGCTTAGAAGAGGCTATAAAAGCTTCACATATAGGTATAGGAAGTGCGATTTATTATACTAGTGTTACGATTATTCTAGGTTTTTTAGTGATGATTAGCAGTAATTTTATCCCGACGATTTATTTTGGTTTGCTTACGGTTTTAGCTATGAGCTTGCTTTTGTTTGGCTCGCTTTTTTTATTGCCAAGTTTTATTTTAACTTATCATTATTTTAAAGCAAAATTAAAATAAAGTAAAATCCAAATCACATAAACACCAAAAGCAATAAGCATATATTTTATAAATTGTTTCATTAATACTCCATTTTTTCTAATACCCTTAAGATATAAGTAGCAAACATTAGTGCTTGTGAGCGGTGTGAAATTTTTAATTTTACTTGCTCATCTAATTCACCTAAGGTTTTATCAAAACCTTTTGGGATAAATAAAGGATCATATCCAAAGCCATTATTACCCCTTGGAGTATCAATAGCAAGGCCATGCATATATCCATGCGTGCTAAAATGTCCATATTTTGAGCTTATGGCTATGGCTGCAGTGTAAAAAGCTTTGCTTTGATGTAGATTTTTTTCATGTAAAGCTTGGATGAGCTTGTTTCTATTGGCCTCATCAGTGCCTTCTTGAGAGTATCTTGCAGAAAAAATCCCTGGTGCATTGTCTAAAGCCTCTACGCTTATACCACTGTCATCACTTAAGGTGATAAATTCATTTTGTTTTTTGTCTAAAGCATTAAAAATAGCTTTAGATTTTATCAAAGCATTTTCTTTAAAACTTGTGCCATCTTCGATGATTTCAAAAGGGGTAATGATTTCATTTAAGGCATAAATTTCATAAGAAGTTAAAAATTTTTTGATTTCTTCTACTTTGTGTGCATTAGAAGTTGCTAGAATGATTTTTAATTTTTTCTTCATAAATTACTCTTTTTGTTTTGACTTTAAAAAAAGTTTATCAAAATCATAGTAAAATTATCCTTTATAAGGAGAAAAGATGTTAAAAACTGTTTTACCTTTGTCTTTTATTGTAGGAACTAGATTTTTTGGATTGTTTATAGTTTTGCCGGTTTTAAGTTTATATGCTTTAAATTTAAAAGGAGCTAATGAGTTTTTAGTAGGGCTTTTAGTAGGTGTGTATGCTCTAACTCAAATGGCATTGCAAGTTCCTTTTGGTATTATTTCAGATAAAATAGGGCGTAAAAAAACTATGCTAATAGGACTTGTGGTGTTTATCATAGGTTCTTTGGTGTGTTCATATGCTGATGATATTTATACGATGATGTTTGGAAGGCTTTTACAAGGTGCAGGAGCCATAGGAGCAGTAGCTACTGCTATGATAAGTGATTTTATCAATGAAGAAAATCGTGGTAAGGCTATGGCTATCATGGGTTCATTTATAGGACTTTCCTTTGCAGCTTCTTTAGTGCTTTCTCCTTTAATGAGTGCTAAATTTGGACTTTCTAGTTTGTTTGATTTAAGTGCCATTTTAAGTCTAATTTGTATCGTGCTTTTATTTAGCGTTGTGCCAAAAGAGCATACAATAGTGCATGAAAATACTAAAACTCCATTGAAAAAACTTTTAAAAGAAAAAAACTTAGCTTTGATGAATCTTACTAATTGTATGCAAAAAATGCTTATGAGTATTGCGTTTTTAAGTATTCCTTTGGTTTTGGTACATGAGTTTAATTACCCAAGTGAGAATTTATGGCATGTTTATGTTAGCTCTATGGTGCTTGGGTTTTTAGCTATGGGTTTATCAGGATCTTTGGGAGAAAAAAGAGGCTTAAGTAAAGAGATATTGCTTTTAGGTGTGGCGTTTTTTATCATTGCTTATATTATATTTGCTTTTTCGCATAATGCTTTAGTGTTTATGGTGGGTGTTGTAGTGTTTTTTATAGGATTTAATTTACATGAGCCTATTATGCAAAGCTGTGCGAGTAAATTTGCTAAGGTAAATGAAAAAGGCGCAGCTTTGGGTGTGTTTAATGCTTTTGGCTATTTTGGAAGCTTTTTAGGTGGTGTCGTTGGAGGGTATTTTTTACACCATTTTAGTTTAGTTGCTCTTGCTTTTATTTTGATAGCTTTGTCTGTAATTTGGTTTGTGTTGCTTTTGTTTTTACAAAGTCCGGCAGATTTTAAAAATGTCTATTTATCTTTAGAAACAAAACATGATTTAAATATGATTAAAGGCATAAATGGAGTTTTAGATGTGTATAAAAACTCTAAATTTTTAGTGATTAAATACAATAAAAAACTTACAAGCGAAGAAGAAATTTTAGCGATTATTGAAAAATAATCGCTTTTATACAAAATGCTTTTCTTTTAAAATCACATATAATTTTAAAGTAGAAATAAAGAAAGTTAAAATAGCAGGTCCAAGGATAATACCCCAAAAGCCAAAACTTGAAATTCCTGCTATCATCGCAAAGAAAATTAAAAGTTCGTTAATTTGTGTTGGAATTTGAACAAGTTTTTCATTGATCCATTTAATGATATAGGGTTTTACTAAAGTATCTGCGATAAAAGATATCATTACCACGCTATAAATGAAAATCACTAAAGCACCGCTTAGATTATTATTTGCAAATTCATATAAAGAGACAGGCACATAAACTAAGGCCCCACCTACCACAGGGATTAAAGAGCTAAAGCAAAATAATATTCCCATTAAAATCGCATCATAACCATAAAATTTAGTAATGATAGCAAAAAGCACTCCTTGTAAAATGGCATTTAGTACCATAGAATAAAACACAACAGACATTACATTGCTCACTTCGCTTAAAATGCCTTGAGTTTCTTCTTTTTTCATAGGCACTATGCTTTTTATATAGCCAATGAGTTGGGCTCCATAAAGATTAGCAAAGAAATAAAACACACAAATTAACACCATATCAGTTAGAAATTTAGTGCCAAATTTAGTTGCGCTTGAAAGATAGGTTAAAACATTTTTAGAGATAGAATTTAAGTCAATACTTGCTAATGCTTCTTTGATTTTGGGTTCTATAAAGCTTAAGGATTCGGGTAGGTGTAGGGAATAATTTTTAAAATATTCTATGGTATTGTGAAAATAGCTTATATCAAAACCTTTTGCAGCCTTTGCTAGTTCTATAATAGCATATACAAAAGGGATAAAAAATAAAGCTAGCATAAAAGCAGTAGTAGCTGCTGCAGCAACGACTTTTTTACCTTTGAAAATACTTAAAAATTTAACATTAACATTAGAAGTAGAAACAGCCATTAAACTTGCTATGGCTATATTCATCAAAAAAGGTTTAAACAAAAAAAGTACCCAAAATAAAATGATCAAAATAAAACTAATCAAGAAAAAATTACTACTTTTCATCAAATAAACCTTTGTTATATTTTAATTTTAAAACATCAAAGCTTTTTAAGCTTGCAATGCGACCTTTGGCTGTTCTTTCTATATAGCCATTTGCTAGTAAATATGGCTCTATCACATCTTCTATGGTATTTTCATCCTCACTTAATGCTGCAGCTATACTAGAAAGTCCTATAGGTTTTCTTTTAGCTTCAGTTAAAAGCTCTAAATACCGCAAATCCATCGCGTCAAAACCAAGCTCATTTACCCCTAAGGAATCAAGTGCTTGTTTAGCTCTTTTTTCGCTAATGATTTCTTCATCATTAACATCAGCAAAGTCTCTTACACGCTTAAGCAATCTTAATGCTATTCTTGGGGTTGAGCGACTGCGTTTGGCTATTTCTAAAGAAGCTTTTTTTTCACAAGTTTTATTAAGCTTTAGAGCTGCTTTTTCTAAAATGATAGCAAGCTCTTCATTTTTATAAAATTCCAAGCGAAATTGCATACCAAAGCGATCGCGTAAAGGATTACTTAGCATACCTGCTCTTGTAGTAGCACCTATTAAAGTAAATTTGGGTAAATCGATTTTTATCGTTTGTGCAGCAGGGCCACTACCGATGATAATATCAAGACGAAAATCCTCCATAGCAGGATAAAGCACTTCTTCTATGGCGGGACTTAAGCGATGAATTTCATCGATAAATAAAATATCTCCCTCGCTAAGATTAGTTAAAATCGCAGCCAAGTCCCCGCTTTTTTCTATCATGGGTGCAGCGGTAGTTTTGATATTTGCATTCATTTCATATGAGATAATATTTGCTAAAGTTGTCTTACCAAGTCCTGCAGGTCCACTAAAAAGGATATGATCTAGACATTCATTTCTTTTTTTAGCAGCTTTGATGAAAATTTCTAAATTTTTTTTAATGTTTTCTTGTCCTATGTAGCCATCAAAATTTGAAGGTCTAAGACTTGTTTCATAAGTTTCATCAGGGGAGAATTTTTCAATCTCTACGATTCTATCCATATTTTTTCCATTTTATTTTGCTAAGAAATTTTAATTTTATCTAAAATTTGCTAAAATAAACATTTAAACTTAGATTATAGAAGTTTTTATGGGAATTTTAGAGCAATTAGAGTTAGATTACGAGCTTGAAGAAATCGAGCGTTTTTTGTATTTTTTTAGAAGTCTTTGCGATGTTTTAGAGCCTTTGATAGTAAAGCTAAGCAGCGATAGCTCAAAATACAAAGAAGCTTTAAAAGACTTAGAGCAAAATATCCACAATGTAGTTTGGGCTGCTAAAAGATTAAATTTAGATGAGATTGCAAATTTTTGTACATTTTGTGAGGAAATTATGCAAGAAGCAGCTAAATTTGATGGGCCTGCTAGCGATGAATTTGTGGATTGGATGTTTTTAGTGGGTGAGCAGCTTGATAGATATTGCAGTGATTATGAAAAAAATGCTTCTTTTTTAAGTGTATTTAACCCTCAAATTGCAAATGTTCCTGATAAAATTTCTAAATAACGGGGACGACTTGGCTTCGACAGGAGTAGAGTGGCCTTGGTGGCATGTCGCTTTGAGCAAAGCGTATAAAGCTCAAATTAAAATTAAACGCAAACAACGTTAAATTTGCTCCTGCTTACGCTAAAGCTGCGTAAGTTCAGTTGAGCCTGAATTTTAAGCGATACTATCTAGCTTAGGATTTGGTCATTTTTGATAGTGTAGATTGAAATTTGACAAGTTTTGATTGAAGTTAAAGTCTTAGTCTAGCTTGAAATTTTGGAAGGTGAGTTTGGCTAGATGAAATTTTCACCTTTGCTAAGCATGTAGATGCCGTGGTTGTTTTATTTTTGGACAGGGGTTCAATTCCCCTCGTCTCCACCAAATTTAATCTTTCATATATCAATTTATTAGAATTTAGTATTTTAATAATTTAATTTCATCAAAGGTTTCTTATTATTGATAGGACTTCAAGGAAGGCTTCTTTTAAGATAGATGGTAAGGTTTTTATTAATTCTAAATTTAAATTCATTATAAAGCTTGATAGTATTTCTTAGCATTTTAAAAAGTTCTTTTTGTTATCATTTTAAAAAATACTAAGGTTGTTCTATGAATTTTTATGAAGAAATTAAAAAATATCTTGATAATAATCTTTTTACCAACTATGCTCTAGAGGTGGATTTTCCAAATATTTATAATTTCACTAAAAATGAAAACACATATAAAACAACCTTAGATAATATAATCTGTCTATACAACGCCACTCAAAGAAATTTTCAAAATTATAACGAACATCAATTTGAAGATGAATTTATATCAAAAGTGTTAGACATTTTAGGGTGGAAATTTATAAGACAAGATGAAAAGATCATACAAGGTAAATTAGAAAAGCCCGATTTTTTGCTTTTTAGTGATGAAAATATAAAAGCAAATTATGAAAATTTAGACAAAGAAACAAAAAAATCAAGCAATGAATTCACTATTATCATGGAGTCAAAAGCCTATGATGTGCAAATAGATAATAAAAAAGTAAAAGAAAATCCCCATTTTCAAATTTTAAGATATCTTAGTAATCTTAAGAAAAATTATGGCTTTTTAACTAATGGTAGATTTTGGCGTTTTTATGATAACTCTACACTTAGTGCAAACAAGGTATTTTATGAGATAAATTTAGAACAAATCATAAAAGATAAAAATTACCAAGCTTTTGCGTATTTTTATAGTATTTTTGCTTCAGCAAGTTATACGGAAGAAAAACACATAGAAAAATCTTTACAAGTTAATAAAGAATCAAAAATAAAAATAGAAGATGATTTAAAATCTATCATCTATGGAACTAATGGCAATGAATCTTTATTTGAATTTATAGGTTCTAAGATTTATAACAAAACTAAAGCTGATTTAAAGCTAATCTATGAAAATTCTTTATATTTTGTGTTTAGGCTTTTATTTATTGCTTATTTTGAAGATAAATTTGAAAATATCTTAGAAAAGCATAAATACTTCAAAAGCAAAATTAGCATAAAAACTTTATTGCAAAATTTAAGCGATGATGAAAGCTCAAGTGCTGGCTTTGGCGATTTAGAAATGATATTTCAAATTTATAATAAAGGTAAAGGCAATTTTGACATGCCTGTTTTCAATGGTGGGTTGTTTGATGAGAGCAAAACCACTCTTTTAAACACACCAAAGATTTTCAGCGATAAAGACTTGAAGAAAATTTTAGAACAATTATTATACTACAAAGATAAAAATTTAACTTTTAAAAGAGATTATAAAACCTTAAGCATAGAGCATTTAGGCACGATTTATGAAGGCTTGCTTTCTTACTTTTTTGAAGTAGCAAATGAAGATATTTACTATGTAAGCTATAAAGAAAAATCAAAAGAAATAGAGTGTTATTTTGATAATTATGATTTTAAAATTTTAGAAAAATCAAAAAAATTAGAAAAATATACCTTTTATGAAAAAGGACAAATTTATCTAAAAAATACTAGCAACTCAAGAAAAGCAAGTGCAAGCTTTTATACACCTCAATCCATAGCTAATTTTTTAATCCAAAGTGCTTTAAAAGACAAACTAAACAATGAAAACATTTTGAAATTTAAAATTCTAGACAATGCTTGCGGTAGTGGGCATTTTTTAGTTGCGGTTTTAAATGCTATCACGCATATTGTTTTATCAGATTTTGAACATTTTACAAATTTAAAGCAACTCCACGAACAAGAAAAAGAAAATATCGCAAATCATATAAAAGATTTCACGCAAGATTATGAGTTAGATGAAAGTGATGTTTTAAAACGACTTTTGCTAAAACGCATTATTTATGGAGTGGATTTAAATCCATTTAGTATAGAGCTTACTAAGCTTAGTCTTTGGATAGATAGTTTTATCTTTGGAACCCCACTTTCTTTTATAGAACATCACATAAAATGTGGCAATGCTTTGCTAGGCTCAAGTATAAGTGATTTTGAAAATTTAATAAAGCAAAATAAAGAAAATATTTTCACAAATTCCATTACTCAAGAATTTGAAATTTTACAAGAAGTATTTGAAAAGCTTGATAATCTACAAGATACCAACGAAGAACAAATCAAACAATCCAAGCAAATCTATCAAAATGAAATCACACCAAAACTTGATAAGTTAAATTTATATCTAAACTATATCAACTCACTTCATTTTGCTAACAAAGAAGAATTACAAATTCTAAAAGCTCTAAGTCAAGATGATATACAAAATTTAAGCCAAAATAAACAAGCAAAAGCTATCATTAGCAAATATCAAAAAGAATTTAACTTCTTTAATTATGAGTTAGAATTTCCTGAAATCATAGAAAATCAAGTCTTTAAAGGCTTTGATATCATCATAGGTAATCCACCTTGGGATAAATCAGAATTTAGTGACAATGATTTCTTTCCACAATATAAAAGCGATTATAGAAGCTTAATTGCTAGCAAGAAAAAAGAAATTCAAGACAATTTGCTAGCAAAAGATTATATAAAGCAAAATTATGAAAAACAAAAAGCATATATAGATGTAATTAATGTTTATTATAAAAACACATTTATGTCTAATTCTTTAACAAAAGATATTAATTTATTTCGTCTTTTTGTAGAAAAAAATCTTTCTCTTTTAAAACAAGATGGAAATTTAGCTTATGTGCTTCCTAGTGCTTTGATGTTTGAAGATGGAAGCTTGACTTTAAGAAAAGAAATTTTAGAAAATAAAACTTTAGAGTATTTTTATAGTTTTGAAAACAATAAAGCTATCTTTATAGATGTTCATAGAAGCTATAAATTTGCTCTTATGCTTATAAAAAACACGCAAGCAAATCACACTCACAAAATCAAAACAATGTTTTATAAAACAGATATAAACTCATTAAAAAACAAAGATGAAATTTTAACTCTAAGCTTAGAAGATATCAAAAAGCTAAGCCCAACTCACCTAGCCTTAATGGAGCTAAAAGACAAGCAAGCTTTAGAAATTCTAAGAAAATGCTACAATACTTTTCAAACCTTGTCTTTTGATTATATAGATTTTAGACAAGAATTAAATATGACTAGTGATAAAGATTTGTTTATAGAAGAGTTTAGGGAAGGACTTTTGCCCTTATATGAAGGTAAAATGATACATCAATTTAATGCAAATTTTAGCCAAGCTACTTATTTTTTAGAAAAGGCTAAATTTGATGAGCGTTTAAAAAGCAAAGAACTTTTAAGAGCTAAAAAGGCCACCGGCAAAGAACTAAAGCCTGATTTGATAAAATATGATAGAGAATTTTTTAGACTTGCTTATAGAGCTGTTGCAAGCGATACAAATGAAAGAACCTTGATAGCTTCTTTATTACCAAACAATTGTGGTTTTGGACATAGTATGTTTGCAAATGCACCAAAACTATATATTTTAAAAGATGATGAAATTTGTATAGATGTAGTGTCTTATGAAAGAATTTTGCTTGTTTTGGCTTTGTTTAATTCTTTAGTGGTTGATTTTATCATAAGAAATATGGTGCAAATCAATGTAAGCAAAACCTATTTAGAAAGAATTCCTCTGCCTCAACCAAGTGATAAAGAAATTCAAAACAATGAAATCTATAAAACCCTAGCTAAAAATGCCTTGCTTTTACAGCTTTATAATGATAAAAATCATCATTTTGATGAGCTAAAACAAGAATTTAACATAAAAGATGATGAAATTCCAAAAACTAAAAAAGCTTATGATGTCTTAAGAGCAAAAAATGATTTATTAGTTAAAGAACTTTATAGTTTAAGTGATGATGAATTTTCTTACATGATAAGCACTTTTAAAGTCTTAAACGAAAAACAAAGTGAATATATAGCATTATTAAGGAATTAAGATGGAAGAATATATTTATTATTTGCCTGATGAAAATGGAGATAAAAAAGAATTTAAAACAAATGCAAATTCTATCATAATCGTAGGTGCTAATGGCTCAGGTAAAAGTAGGCTTGGGGCTTGGATGGAAAAAGAATGCGGAAATTTATATAGAATTCCAGCTCAAAGAGACATAACTATATCAGATCGTATAATAAGATATAAATATAATGAAGCTAAGAATGATTTATTCTATGGAAATATTAATCCATATAATGATATATGGCAATTAAAATTTAATGGATTTGAAAATGCAACAATAAAACTTCATAGCGATTATGATAAGCTTTTAAGCTATGTTTTATCTTATGAACAAGAACAATTAAGACAAGAACATAGAAATGGTATTAGAATTGAAAATATCATAGATAAAACTAAAAATATTTGGAAAGAAATTTTTCCTCATAGAAAAATAGATCTTATAAAAGATGAATTTTTATGTATTATGAATGAGCAAAACAAATATGAAGCAAGAATGATGAGTGATGGAGAAAGAGCTGTATTATACTTGATAATGTATGTTTTGTGTATCGAAGAAAAAATTATTTTAATCGATGAGCCAGAATTACACTTACATCCATCTTTAACTAACAGACTTTGGAGTGTTTTAGAAAAGCATAGGCAAGATTGTTTATTTATATACATAACGCATGATTTAAATTTTGCTGCAAATCATATAGAAGCGGATAAATTTTGGATTAAATCCTACAATGGGCAAAAATGGGAAATAGAAAAAATAGAAAAAAATGATATGTCACAAGAATTATTTTTAAAACTTTTAGGTGCTAGAAGAGATATTTTATTTGTAGAGGGAAAAAGTGAAAGTTTAGACACTAAAATTTATAGTATATTATATCCACAATATCAAATCATTCCATGCAGTAGTTGCGAAAATGTTTTAAACTATACAAAAACTTTCAACGAACAAAATGCCTTGCATGGTTTCAATGCTTATGGGATTATAGATAGAGATTTTAGAACACAAGAGGAAATAGATAGTGCAAATAAAAATAAAGTGAAAGTTTTAGAAGTAGCTGAAGTAGAAAATTTGTTTTTATTAGAATGCATTATTTTAGCTATTTTAGAACAATCAGACGCAAGAGAAAAATTTGAAGAAGTAAAAGATTATATCTTTGAAATAAAATATAAAAATGTTCTACAAAGTCAAATTTCAGAAAAATTAGAAAAAGAAGTAAAACATAAATTAAAATCTATATTTAAAGAATCAAAAACACCCAAACAAATACAAGAAAAGATTAGTTCTTTGGAGCAACTAATAGGTTTTGAAAACTTACATAAAGATATTGAAAATAAATTTAATTCTGTATATGAAAGTAAAGACTATGATGAATTATTAAAAATATTTAATCAAAAAGGAATTCTTGAAAATGGTGTATTTTTAAGCAAAGTAGGCAAAACAAAAGATACTTATGCAAAATCGGTTTTAAAATTATTAAGAGAAAATGAAGAGCTTAGAAAAGAAGTCTTAAAATATATTCCAAGCTTTACAGAATAATTCTTTGCAAGGCTATTCTTGCAAAGAATTTATACAAATAAAGAATTCACACTTTCATTGTGATAAACTCTGCGTATTACCTCGCCAAAAATAGGTGCTACGCTTAGGACTTTGATTTTATCCATTTGTTGTTTTAAAGGTATAGTGTCAGTTACTACTAGCTCATCAAGCGCATCTTTGGCTATTCTTTCATAAGCTACGCCACTAAGCACAGGGTGGGTACAGCAAGCTATAACTGACTTTGCACCTTTGCTTTTAAATACTTCAGCAGCTTTTACTATGGTTCCTGCTGTATCGATAATATCATCTACCAAAATTACTTCTTTATCTTTTACATCACCGATGACATTCATTACTTCGCTTTCATTAGCCTTTTCGCGTCTTTTATCTACTATAACTATATCAAGTCCTAAAGCTTTTGCTACGCTCCTAGCTCTTGCTATACCGCCTATATCAGGACTTGCGATGATAGGGTTTTTATAGTTTTTATTTTTAATATAATCATTAAAAATAATACTTCCATAAAGATTATCCACAGGTATATCAAAAAAGCCTTGAATTTGTCCAGCATGTAAGTCTATGGTAGCTACTCTATCTACCCCTGCTGATTCTATAAGATTTGCTACTAATTTTGCAGTAATAGGCACCCTAGGACTTGCTTTTCTATCTTGTCTAGCATAGCCAAAATAAGGGATGATAGCTGTGATAGAGCTTGCACTTGAGCGACGCAGAGCATCTGTCATGATTAAAAGTTCCATTAGATTATCATTTGTTGGAGCACAAGTACTTTGAATGATAAATACATCTTTACCACGCACGCTTTCATCTATTTGAATGCTAATTTCACCATCACTAAAACGCTTCACACCCGCATTGCTTAGAGGCAGTGAAAGGTATTTTGAGATTTTTTTAGCAAATTCCTCATTTGCTGAACCAGAAAATATTTTATATCCGCGCATATATAAGCCTTAGAAAGTTTTCTGTGATGATATAAAATTTTTTTTGAAAATACAATAAAACATATCAAAAGCCGTGCAATCTTTTTAAATCCGCATCAATAGGAAGTTTATTTCCGTCTTTATCTACACTTACATAAGTTACCACAGCCGAAGTTACATGCATGCAATATACACGGCCATAATCATTGGCTCTTTGGGTAACTACTTCTACTTCTACGGTGATAGAAGTATTACCTGCTTTGATGATTTTTGCATAGCAAGATACCAAATCACCTACGAAAATTGGTTCTTTAAAAATGATCTTATCCACTGCTACAGTTACTACTCTTTGCGGAGAAAGCTCCCTTGCTGCAATGGCTCCAGCTAGATCAATTTGTGACATGATCCAACCACCAAAGATATTACCAGCGGGGTTTGTATTGCTTGGCATAGCTATAACTCTTAGTTTAGGTTCTCCCATATCTTTCATACATTCTCCTTGTGTTTTAAAAAAAACATTATAATTAAGTTTTAAAAATAAAGAAAGGTAAAAAATGAATGATTTTAAGCAAATAGCAAAAATTGTGAAAAATAGGAAACAAAATATCAATAGTCTTTATAATATACTTCAAACTAATCAAAGTCATCCTTTGATAGATAGAGCTTTAGAACTAGCTAATCTTGAAAATGAAAAAAGCAATGTTTTAGCAATGTTGCGTCGTTTGGTGGATTTAAAAGAGGAAAATTTAGTCCAAGAACTTGAGAAAAAAGGTTTAAATGAAGAAGAAATTTCTCAAATAAAATATAAAGTTTTTTCTTTAGTAAGAGCCTTTTATGAGGTAGAGCATCAAGATTTAATCGATGAGATTAAGAGTAAAAATTTACTTGATGAGTTTTATTTGGCTCTAGTTCAAGGTGTGCATAATATAGGTGTAGTTATGAATTCTTTTGAGCTTGTTTGGAGCAAGCAAATTTTAGATACAAATAATAAAATCTTAAAAGAACAATTTCCAAATTTAAGCGATGCTTTGGAGTTTTTAAAACAAAATGAGCTTTATCAGCTAAATCAAGATAGTGAAATTTGTGAAAGAAGCTATGGAGCTTTAGTTAAAATAGGAACACTTTGGAGATTTTTACCTTATGCAAAAGCTTTTGAAAATGAAGTTTTAAAGCTTGAATATGAATTTGATAAACTTTTAGAAAAACTAAGAAATTGTGTGCTAGATGATGAAAAAAATGCTTATATTGATTATATAGAAAAATTAAAATTTGCATTTTGTGAAAAAGATAATAATGAAGTAGTTAAAAAATGGCAAGAAGCAGAGCTTGCGTGGATGGAAGTAAAATGTCCATTACAAGTTGGCCATCCTTTAGAATACTATGAGGACTCTTATACACATGCAGTAGCACTTGAGTGGGATATACGCTTAGAAGATGTGAGTGATTTTAATGGGAGCGAGTTTAAAGATAAAATCAAAGAAAGCTTTGCGATGGTGTATGCAAATTTAGATGAAGAAGATGAAGCTTTGTTTGATGAAGTGAATTTTAATCTTGAAAAAACTCAGCTTTATATTTGTATGCCTATGATTTTTTATGGAGCAGAGCTTAAGGGGCTTTTTTCCGCTCAAGTAGTGCCAAATGATGAGTATGTAAGCAATATAGCAGGTAAAAAGATCTTTGCTTTTTTAAATTATGTTTATGAAAATGCTAAAACCAAGCCTTTTATGAAGCTTTCTTCTATGGTATTTGAAAAAGAATTTTTAGATTATGGTAGAGAAATTTTATTTTACAATGAAAAATTATGGAAAAGAATTTATGAAGTTTCTACCATAGGTCATGAGTTTGGGCATATTTTCTTTGTGGCAAATGATAGTGAAAAGAAAATGAATGAAAGTGGCGTGTTTAAAAATATAGAAGAGTTTAAAGCTACTGCGGGTGGGCTTGTGAATTTCTTTTTACATGAAGAAGATGATTTAAAGCTTCCTGTATTTTATGAGCTTATTAAAAGGGCCATAGGATTGATTGCTTGGCAAAGAGTAGAGGAGGTTAAGCCTTATTATACTGAAGGTTTGATTCATTTGTCATTGCTGTTTAAATCAGGGGTGTTATCTTTTGCAAATGAGAAATTAAACATTAAATTTGATGAGGAAGCTTACGAGAGTTTTAAGGCTGTGTTTATGCAAAATTATTATAAGCTGGCAAGACATTATATGTTAAAAGAAGATGCTAAAAATTATTTAGACGAATTTTGTGTTTTAGAAGATGAGGTGTTTTTACCACTTGATGAAGAGTGTAAGGAATTTGTAAAATACTACTATGAATTACACAAACTTTATGGCAATGAAATCGATGAAAGTGGAGAGTTTGAAAAATACTCTAATGCAAAATAAAATTTTATCAAGAAGAACTTAGCTTTCTTCTTGATATTTACTATTTTCTAATACTTTTTCCATATCTTTTTGCGTTTTTAAAATAGCTTTACTAAAGCCATTTAGTACTGAAAATGGAGCAAATTGTGCCGCTCTTTTTTCTCTTGACATTGGTGGAAATTGTTTTGATTTTTGATATTTTATATCTATTATATCTTTATAATCATCATGCATTATGACCTCCTATTAAAGAAGTAATTTCTTTAGTCTCATCATCCAAGCTTGAAGCTTTTAAAATAGCTTTTTTACCAAATTTTTGTATGATTTGAAGTCTTGCTTTTTGGAGCTTTTCTTCTTTTTCAAGTTGATTTTTCTCTTGTGAAATTGCATTAAAATCACTAAATAAATTTAATTCTTGGTAATTTTCTTGAGCTTTATCTGTGATATTATTTAAACTTAGGCTGATTTTTCTAATACTTAAGTTTTTATCACTGATTTTATAAAAAAGTTCTAAGGTTTTTTTGTTGATGATTTTTAAAGAATGGGTAAAATTTTCTAAATTCATACTTCCGTGAGCATTTTTAGGTATAGCTCTTCCGTAATTATCTTTAGTGATAGCTCCTTTATAAGAACCTAAAAAACTTGAATTTTCTAAATTGCTTTTATCATATTGTATATCTAGTGTGATATGGTTTGTTTTAAGGTTATTTTGTATAAGTTCAAGTACTAAATGATCTACAAGTTCTTTTAAAACTTTTATTGTTTGATTATTATCATATGCAAAAGGCAAAACCTTAGCCATGATTTTAGAGTGATTTTGTGATTTGTAATTTTTAATATCTTTCATTGTGCAAGTTTCAACGCCCCATGCATGATCGATCAAAAGTTCAGCATTAACACCAAAGTGTTTATAAAGCAAGTCTTCATGTTTTAAAGAAAATCTTGCAAGATCTCCCATAGTATAAATGTTTAAATCTGCAAGTTTTAAGGCAATACCTTTACCTATACGCCAAAAATCTTTTAAAGGTTTATGCTGCCACAATTTATATCTATATAATTTTTCATCTAAAAAGGCTATAAGCAAGCCATTTTCATCTACTTTTTGTCTTTTAGCAAGTATATCCATAGCAATTTTAGCTAAGTATAAATTTGTGCCTATGCCTGCTGTTGCGGTGATTTTACTTGTGTGTGAAATATCAAGTAAAACCTTAGTAAGTAGCTCATAAGCTGATAGTTTGTATTTTTCAAGATAAGAACTAAGATCGATAAAAACTTCATCAATAGAGTATATATGAATATCTTTAGCATCAAAATACTTCAAATAAATGCTGTATATTTTTGTGCTAAATTCTATATAAGTAGCCATTCTGGGCTTAGCAATAATGTAGTCTAATTCTAAATTTAAATCATTTTCAAGTTCCAATATATTAAAACTTTTAGCTTTAAAGTGGTGTTTTTGAGCTTGTTTTAGTCTTTCTTGGTTGATTAAATGGATTTTTTGTTTAAACTCAAAAAGTCTTAATCTACCAGGTATATTGTAAGTTTTTAATGCAGGTGAAACTGCTAGTATGATGGTTTTGTCCGTTCTTGTTTTATCTGCTACAATAAGATTAGTTGTTAAAGGATCTAAATTTCTTAAAACACATTCAGCTGAAGCGTAAAAAGATTTCAAGTCAATAGAAGCGTAAATTTGCATAGTATGTGAAGCTTGCCTTTAGATTTATTAAGTTTTGATGATATTAATTATAACAATAAAAATTACTAAAATAGATGAAATAAAATGAAATTTATAAGGTGGCGGACAGAGAGGGATTTGAACCCTCGAGACCCCGTTAAGATCTGCACCCTTAGCAGGGGTGTGGTTTCAGCCACTCACCCATCTGTCCATATTAAAAGGGAAAGTATATCTTATTGTTTATAAGATATACCTTAAATTTATACACTGAAATAAGCTATGATTAAAGTTATAATAAAACCAGCACCTAAAACTGCTATTTGTTTACCTCTATCTTTGCGTATAGCTATAATAGTGATTAAAAGTCCTGAAATATAAAGTATTATCATGGCAAGTGCAAAAGCTAACCCAAGTACAGAAAAGTACCACATACCTTTATCTTTATGAAGCAAAATCATATTTCCAAGCAAGCTTCTATCTTTTGTTGTAATTTCATAGTCATTCTCATCTAATTTTATAATACTTGCTATATAATTTATAGTCCCAAGTTCTATACCATCGCCTTTTTTGTTGAGTTTTGGTTCCAAAGATGAAGGAATTTTTAAGTTGTTTTTCTTTAAAAAATCAATTAAAAATTCAGCTTCAGCACCCTCTTGAATAATAGCTTGAACTTTGTAATTTTGAATTTTAGCTCCACTTTCTCCATCAAAACCAGCTATATAAGCAAAACCTGTGATTGCATATAAAAATGCAAGTGGTAAGAAAAATAAACTAATGTAAATGTGAATTTGTCTGAATAATTTGTTTTTATTCATTTTTACTCCTTTTTGAAAAATAATGAAAAGTATATTGATAGAAAATGAAGTGAAAGTAAAATTAATATTTTTTAAATTTACGAGCTAGGGTAAAAAAACTACGAACAATCCCATAAAGCACATATAAACTAGCAATAATCAATGCACTTTCTAAAAAATACAGATAAAGCATAGAAAATAAAATTACTAAAAGGATTAACACCTTCAAAACATTTGCTCTTTTTAGATCGATTTTCTTAAAACTTGGATACCTTATGTTGCTTACCATTAAAAAGGCTAGAAGCATTTGGATACATATTATTATTAAAGAAAAATCATGTAAAAAATCATAATATAAATAAGCACTTACCCATAAAGCACTTACAACTGCTGCTGTTGGTATAGGTAGACCTATAAAAACCGATGGTTCATAAGTTCCTGTTGTGACATTAAATCTTGCCAAGCGTATAGCGCCAAAAACTACAAATAAACCAGCTATTAATGAGCCAAAACGACCATATTCATAACCTATGCTCATATAAAAAAGCATAGCAGGTGCTACACCAAAGGCTATTAAATCAGCTAGTGAGTCAAACTCAACTCCAAATTTAGAAGTAGAGTTGGTAGCTCTTGCAACGCGTCCATCTAAACCATCGCAAATTAATGATAAAATAATATAAATTAATGCTTTATCAAAGTTTTGATTAATAGAAGCAATCACTGAAATAATACCTAAAAATATGGAAGCGGCTGTAAAAAGATTAGGTAAAATATAAATTAGTTTAAAATTCATGGATTTAAATATCCTATTAATGTACCAATGCGTACTTTATCATTTTCATTTACGCAAATTCTAGTGTCTTTTGGAAGTAATAAACTCACACTACCATCAAACATAAAACCTATATTTTGTCCATGGTTTAAATGATGACCAAAATCATCAATATGAGCTTTTCTATTCAATGCTCCAAAAATAACGCGTAATGCCCATTGTTTGCTCTTGGAATTAGCTAAAAATAACATTCTTTCACCCATTAAATTTGTATTTTTCATAAATGGACATAAAAAAAGTCCATGCCTTATTCTAGTTTCTTCTATATTCATATCAAGCGGAGCTATGATATTTCCTTGGGAAAAAATATTATTGATAATTTGCACTTCTATACACTCGCCAAGCTCTTTATATGAGCTTGTTTTGATACATTTGATTTTTCCTTCTATGGGAGCTATAATGGTGTTTGGATCTGCTATATAATCAATTTTTTTAGTTCTAAAAAGATAAATAAAAAATATAAAAATACACCATAAAAGCCAAGAAAATCCCCATATAAATTGAAATATTGCAAAAACTATAGCTAGAACTATAAGCAAACTCCAACCAGTTTTTGCAATAAAATTTGTTTTCATTAGTCTTCCTTAGTAGCTTCTTGCTCTTTTTCTTCTAGGCGTGTTGGAAGATTATTTTCTTCTTCATAGTTTTTAATAATCTCTCTTACTTTGGCACCATCAATAGTTTCTTCTTCATAGAGTGCTTGTACCATCACCTCTATAGCACCGCTATAGGTTTTTAAAATTTCTTTTACACCCGCATAGCGTTCATCCAATGTTTTCTTTACATACTCATCTAAATCTTGAGCCATTTTATCAGAATAATCTTTTACAGTTTGCCCGCCACTTAAGAAAGTATTTCTTTGCTTTTCAAGTACCATTAAGCCAGCAATTTCACTCATACCATACATAGAAATCATAGCTTTGATAATATCAGTTGCACGCTCAAGGTCATTGCTTGCGCCTGTTGAAATTTCTTTAATGAAAATTTCTTCAGCCGCACGTCCTCCTAAAAGCACATCAACTTCAGCTAAAAGTTCATGTTTTTGCATTAAAAATTTATTTTCTTCAGGGGTATTGAGTGTATATCCTAAAGCTGCTAAACCACGAGGAATAACAGAAACTTTACTTACTTTTTTAGCACCTTTTGTAGTTTCAGCTATTAAAGCATGGCCGCACTCATGATAAGTTACGATTTTTTTCTCTTTATCATTAATTCTGCGTGATTTTTTCTCAAGTCCTGCTATGGCTCTTTCTACTGCCTCTACCAAGTCTTTTTGTTCCACATGTTTTTTAGAATCTCTACCTGCAAGCAAAGCTGCTTCATTAATGATATTTGCCAAATCAGCACCCGCAAGACCTGCTGTTAATCTTGCAATATCTTCTACTTTTACTTCAGGTGAAATTTTAACATCTTTCATATGGACTTTTAAAATATCACATCTACCTTTAAAATCAGGCTTATCTACCAAAACTTGCCTATCAAAACGCCCCGGTCTAAGTAGTGCTGCATCAAGTACTTCAGGGCGATTTGTCGCTGCTAGAACAATTACTGGTGAGCTTTCGGTACCAAAACCATCCATTTCAGCTAGAAGTTGATTTAAAGTTTGCTCTCTTTCATCATTTCCGCCCATCATACCGCTTGCTGCACGTGATTTACCTATAGCATCGATTTCATCTATAAATACAATAGCTGGAGCTTCTTTTTTAGCATTTTCAAACAAATCTCTAACCCTGCTAGCACCAACACCAACAAACATTTCTATAAAAGATGAACCTGATACGCTAAAAAATGGCACATCAGCTTCGCCTGCTACTGCTTTTGCAAGCAAAGTTTTACCTGTACCTGGAGGGCCAACAAGCAAAAGTCCTTTTGGAATTTTTGCTCCAAGATTAATGTATCTTTCAGGATATTTTAGAAAATCAACAATTTCTTTAACTTCTTCTTTTGCTTCTTCAACACCTGCAACATCATTAAATTTAACCTTCGGTTTTTCTGAATTTACAAGTTTTTTAGAACTTCCTATACCAAGTATAGATCCACCCATATTTTTTTGCATACGAGAAGCTAAAAACATCCATATACCAAAGAAAATAAATACTGGCAAAACCCAAGAAAGTAAGATATCTATAAACCAATTGCTTTCATTAAAAGCACCATAGGAAACGCCTTTTGAGTCAAGTAAAGGAACAAAAGTAGCATCATTTGGAACTTTTTTGGTAATATATACCATATTTCCTGCTTTAGATACAGCTTTTATAGTAGTTTGACCTATATTAACTTGGGCAATTTGATTATTTTCAATTAAAGTTTTTAATTCAGAATAAGTAACTTTTTTAGTGTTTTCTCCGCCCATAATACCTATGCTACCATCATCTGAAAATCCTTTAAATAAAAGAATCATCACAATGGCAAAAATGGCAAAAATAAAAATGGGATTTTTGTTAAAAAAGTTATTATTGTTTTGATTATCTTTTAAATCATTTGGTTTTTTATTCATTATTGCAATTCCTTTTTATAAACTAAACTCAACCATTCTCCTTTGTGTTTGCATTCTAACAAAGTGAAATCTTTGAATTTATTTTTAATCCTTTCTTCATATTTATTTAATATACCAGATAAGATCAAAATTCCACCTTCTTTGGTTTTTTCTTTAAGATCTTTTTCTAGTATGATCAATATATCGGCAATGATATTTGCCACAACTATATCATATTTATGTAAGCTTTTATTAATAGAACCTACCCAAATATCATCAAAGCTAACTTGATTTAATTTTGCGTTTTCTTTACTTGCAACTATAGCTAATTCATCTGTATCGCAAGCTTGTACTTTGGCTCCAAGTTTTGCCATGATAATGCTTAAAATTCCACTTCCACAACCCACATCTAAACAAAATTTGGAATTATCTGTATATTTTTGTAGAAATTCTATACAAGTATAAGTACTCTCATGATGTCCTGAGCCAAAAGCTAGAGCAGGATCTATAATGATATTAATTTTATCTTGTTTAGCTTCTTGCCAAGTGGTGTGAATATGGATATTATCGATCGTCAAAGCTTGTATACCTTTTTTATACTCTTCTATCCAATTTTTATTTTCTTTTTTTTCTAAGGTAGAGTGGAAATTAATATGAGTATTTAGTTTTTGACATAATTTTTGATGAAAATCATGCAAGGCTATTTTAATGAGTTCTATATCTTCTTCTGATCTTATATAAATACCATTGTTTTTTTCTTCTATAGCGTCTATCTCTAGAGAAAAGATAAGATCAAGGAATAAATCTAAATATTCCTTGTCTGTTTGAAAAAAAAGTTCGTAATAATGTGTTTGCATAAAAACTTATAATTAACCTTCGTTTGTTCCTAAAACATCTTCAAGTTTTTCTTTTAACACTTGAGGAGTAAAAGGTTTTACAATATAGTTATTTACGCCTGCTTTTAAGGCGGTAATAACTTCTGCTTTACCACCTTCTGTAGTTACCATAATAATTGGCATATCAGCATATTTTTCTTCCGCTCTTACTTTTTTTACTAATTCCAAGCCATTCATTTCAGGCATATTCCAGTCAGTAATTAAAATTTTAATATCATCATTTTGTGAAAGTAAATCCCAAGCTTCAACTCCGTGTTCAGCTTCTAAAACATCCTTGTGGCCTAATCTTACAAGGGTATTTTTGATTATTCTTCTCATGGTAGAACTATCATCAACTACTAATAACTTCACTTTTTTTCCTTTATCTTGATGTAATTACATAAAACTGTAATTGTATCGTTTTTATTTTTATTAATCAATTAAAAGTTTATATTATATCATTTTAAAATAAAATTAGAATTTAATCACTCTCCGTTTTTATTGTGATTAAATTCAGGCACAATCTCCTTTAAAACTTTTGCAGGATCTGTGCTGTGGAGTAATTTTTCTATTTCTTGATTTAAAATTTTTAAATCTTTAAGATCACTAGTGGTAACAAATATACTTTCATATTGAGTTTTTAAATCATTTTCATGGATTAAAAGCTCTTCGTAAAGTTTTTCGCCTTTTCTAAGCCCAGTGATTTTGATTTCTAACTTTTTATTAGAAAGTAAAAGCATTTTTTTAGCTAAATCCATGATTTTAACAGGCTCACCCATATCAAGTACAAATAATTCTCCACCTTTGGCAATAGCCGCAGCTTGTAAAACAAGTTGCACAGCCTCATTTACTAACATAAAATAACGCACTATATCAGGATGAGTAAGAGTAAGTGGCTCATTAGCTGCAATTTGAGCTTTAAATTTAGGTATTACACTTCCACTTGACCCTAAAACATTACCAAAACGCACACAAGCTACTTCAAAATTTTCACAACTTGAGCTTAATGTATAAAGTTCACAAATTCTTTTTGTGCAACCCATGATGTTAGTCGGTCTTACAGCCTTATCAGTGCTTATCATAACAAATTTAGCAACCTTATAAGCTTTTGCAAGATCGATTAAATTTTTAGTACCTATGATGTTATTTAAAATAGCTGAATGTGGATTTTGCTCACATAAAGGCACATGTTTGTAAGCTGCTGCATGTAAAATCAAATCTATGTTTTTTTCTTGTAAAAGTTTTTCTAACGCTTCTTTGTCTAATATACTCATCATAATAGGTTCGATTTTTTCTTTATGTAAGCTTAATTCTTCATTTATTTTATATAAATTATACTCACTATGATCAAGCATGATTAAGTGTTTTGCACCAAATTTAATGCATTGTTTGCAAAGCTCACTTCCTATAGTTCCACCAGCTCCACTAACTAAAACTACTTTATCTTTGATAAAATCAATCACGCAAGCATTATCCAAATCTTTTGGCTTACGCGCTAATAAATCTTCGATACTTATATCTCTTGCTTCATTTTGCGTAAAAGAAAAAAGCTTTATATCGTTAATCCCATAAGCAATGAGTTCGTCAAAAAGCTTTTTTAATTCTTCTTGCTCAAGTTTTAAAGCAATGATAGCAGTATGAATTCCTTCAGCGGTATATTTTCTGATTGCTTCTTTTTCTTCAACTATAAATTTATCACAATAAGTACCTATTAAATTTTTACGCTCATCTACCACAGCTACAGGGAAAAGTCCTAAACTCCCTTCTTTAGCTCCTTTTAATAAATGCAAAGCCTTTGAAGTGGCGCCAACTACTATACAAGGATGTTCTTCGTTGTATTTTGGCTTTCTAAAATCAACTATCATTCTTTTGCTTATACGCAAACTTCCAATTAGCATACAAGATAAAACAAAGTCTATTCCTATAACGCTTCTTGGAAAAGGATTAAAAAAATCATCATAAAAATAATAAATTGCTAAAAATACAAGCTCAGCCAAAGCTAAAGCGATGACTAATTTACGCGCTTCATTAAGGGAGAAAAATCTCCAAGCAACTTGATAAATTTTAAAAAAAGCTAGAAAAATGATTTTAAGTAAAATCAAAATCACAGCACTTTTAAACATACCTTCATAAAATTCACTTGGGATGTCTGCACTAAAGCGTAAAGAAAAAGACAAATAAATACTTATAACAAAAAGTAAAATATCAGCACCTAGAAAAAATCCTAAGCGTTTGCTTTTATAATCCATCTTAGTCCTTTAAGGTGTTTAAGATTAAAGTAGAAACTTCCTCTACATCAGCTTTGCTCATAGTAGTTGCACTTGGAAGGCAAATTCCATTACTAAAGAAAAACTCACTATTACCATTTAAGTAAGTATCACAGCCTTTGTAAAGTTCTTGCAAATGCATTGGCTTCCAAAGTGGACGACTTTCGATTTTATTATCTTTTAAAACTTGTATGATTTTTAAAATTTTATCTTGAATTTGAACATTTTTATTTTCACATATACAATGTTTTTCATAAGTATTAAGTTTATTTAAATCAAAATCAAGTAAAGCAGTGCTTAACCAGCGATTTGACTTGGTATTTTCAAGCTCATCTAAAAAAGTAAAAGTTCCACTTAAAAATTCTTTATACCAGCTATAAATTTCACGCTTTTTACTCACTCTTTCTTCTAAAACTTCCATTTGAGCAGTACCGATTGCACCTAAGATATTGCTCATTCTATAATTATAGCCATATTCTTTATGCTCATAATGAAGGCAATTTTCTCTAGCTTGGGTACTGTAAAATCTTGCTTTTTCAAGATTAGCATGATTTTCACTCACAAGCATGCCACCACCACCTGTTGTGATGATTTTATTACCATTAAAAGAATATACTCCAAAATCCCCAAAAGTACCTAAGGCTTTATTTTTGTAAAAACTTCCCAAAGCTTCAGCAGCATCTTCAATTAAAAAAATCTCATTTTCTTTACAAATTTGGACGATCTCATCCATTTTAGAAGCATTACCATAAAGGTGTGTTAAAATAAGAGCTTTTGGCTTTTTAGGACTTTCTTTGATAGCTTTTTTTAATAAATTTACATCTAAATTATAAGTTTCATCACAATCAATAAATACAGGCGTAGCATTCATGTAAGAAATAGGTGCTACTGAAGCAATAAAGGTAAAACTTGAAGCTAGAACTATATCGCATTCTTTGATGTCCAAAACTCTTAAAGCTAAATGAATAGCTGCAGTGGCTGCATTTAGAGCAAGTGCGTTAGAACTTTTTGTATAATCTTTAATACTTTGTTCTAGGGCATTAACAAATTCACCCAAAGGTGCTATATAATTACTTTCAAAAGCTTTGTGTATGTATTCTAATTCTTTTCCACTCATATGTGGTGCTGATAGAAAAAATCTCATTTTACCTCCTTTATTTTCTTGGCAGGAACTCCAGCATAAATGCCTTTAGAAGTTAAGTTTTTAACTACAACTGCTCCTGCGCCTAAAGTTATATCATCATTTAAACTTATACAAGGAATAACACTTGAATTAACTCCCAAAAAACAACGCTTTCCTATTTTTACATTTCCTGTTAGTTTAGCCCCAACGCTAATATGGCTAAACTCATCTACAAAACACTCATGCTCAATCACACAAGCAGTATTTAAAATCACACCTTTTGCAATACTAGCTTTAGCATTAACTACGACATTTGGCATGATTAAAATACCCTCATCATCTAAAAAAGCACTTGGGCTAATAATAGCACTTTTGTGTATCAAATTAACTAATCTAAACCCATCATCTTTTGCTTTTTTGAAAAGTTTTTCTCTAATAGAGTTTGCGCCAATAGCAATAAACATATCGTGTTTTTCTAAATTGGAGTGATATTTTAAGCCTTTATTATCATCCAAAAAGATGATTTTTTCATATCCTAAATTTCTAGCTACATCAGCACAGACTAAACCATGCCCACTAGAACCATATATATAAATACTTTTAGTTGTGTCCATTGAATTTATCCGTTGTAGCTACTCCTTCTTTATTAACCCCGCTTCTTTTTAAAACTTTAATAATGGTCATAAAAAAGATTTTAAGATCAAATAAAAAAGAGCAATTTTGCACATATTCTACATCATATTTAAATTTTTGCTCCCAAGAAATAGCATTGCGTCCATTAATCTGTGCCCAACCTGTAATGCCTGGTCTTACATCGTGGCGTTTTTTTTGCTCTTGATTGTATAAGGGCAAGTATTCTACAAGTAAAGGTCTTGGGCCTATGAAGCTCATATCGCCTTTTAATATATTAAAAAGCTGCGGTAATTCATCTAAACTCAAGCTTCTAACTAGCTTACCAAAAGGCTTTAAGCGTAATTCATCAGGAAGTAATTCTCCATTTTCATCGGTTTCATCACTCATAGTTTTAAATTTATAAATATAAAAAATTTTTTCATTTAATCCTGGTCTTGCTTGTTTAAAAAGCACACTTCCTTGAACGATTTTTAAAACAATACCTATAAGCACTATAAAGGGTAAAAAAATAATCAATAAAATCAAAGCCAAAAAAAAGTCAAAAACACGCTTTAAACCATTTTTATACATTTATAAAACCCCTATAAAAGTCAAGATATTTCAAAGCTATGATATTTTCATCATAATTTTGCGCTCTAAGAAAAGCATTTTGTGCTAAAGTATTTTTTAGTTTTTCATCTTCTAGTAAAACTGCGATTTTTTCAGCTAAATCCTTGCTATCTTTGCTTTTACAAATTAAACCGTCTATGGCATTATTCACTGCTTCAATGCAACCTTCAGCATTACTTACCACGCATGCTTTTTTACAAGCTTGTGCTTCTAAAACCGTTCTTGGATAGCCTTCTTTATAGCTTGGTAAAACAAAAATATCGCATAAATTTAATAAATGTGCAATATCACTTCTTGCGCCAAGATAAAAAACATCATTTGAGTTTAAAAATTCTAATGGTGCACAAGATTTATTATCATCTCTTCCACCCACTAAAACAAAATTTGCCTTATCTTTTAAAATTTGGCTTACTTCATAAAATTCTTTAATTCCTTTATGCCAAAGTGCTCTTGAAATCATTAAAACGATAGGTTTATCAGGCATATTGTGTTCTTTTAAAAAAGCTTGTTTTTCTTCTGTGCTAATTTTTAAAGGTAAAAATTGTTTTAAATTTAGCCCTACGGATTTTATGATTTTGATTTTTTCTTCTTTTAAGCCTAAATTTTTCATAAATAAAGCATTGCTTTCATTGACAAAAATAAAACCATTTGCAAGTTTAAAAGAAATTTTATAAAGTAAATTAATGCTTATTCTTACTAATTTGCTTTTAAAATCATCATCTATGTAAAAACTTCCTAAGCCTTCAACCAAACCAAAAGTGTATTTAATGCCCGCCATTTTAGCTGCTATAATACCTGTTGTATTGCTTTTGTGAGCGCTTGTTTGTAAAAGATCTAAATTTAAACTTTTGAGTGTATTTTTTAAACTAAGTAGATTTTTAAAAACAATTAAAGGATTGACACTTGATCTAGCTAAATCATAAAAGCAAACCTTATAGCCTAGCTCTTGTAACTTAATAGCAAAATCATCTTTTGGAGTGATGATTATAACTTCATGATTATTTTTTTCTAAAGCTCTAATGAGTGCAAGACGAAAATAATACACACTCATTGCACTATGGGTTAAAATTCCTATTTTCATCTTTTTAGCCTATAAATTTTTGCTCTTGCATCATTAGTGACTTGCTCAAATAAATCTTGATCGTATTGATTTAATAAAAACATTTGTATGTAGGCACTATTATAAAGATTTTCATCTAAAATCACAAAGCTTTTATATTCTCTTAAAAAGAGTAAATAAATTTGAGCTTTTGAATCAATTTCATTGTAATAAAATTTGCCATTAGTGATGGATTCTATATCTACAAAAGCTTTTAAAGGTATAGTTGTACCTTCTAGTTTTAAAGCTCTAAAATCATTAATAATTTCTACTCCATTATCAAGCATAACAGAACCTGTTGTTTTATCTTGAGCTATGGCATTAGCTTGAGAGAAAAATAAACTTTTTTCTTGTTCTCCATTGTCAGGATTTGTATTTGCAAATTGTGCTACCACAGGCATGATACGCAACATTCTATAAGGCATGTAAATATATACATCTCTTGTTTTATTGGTATCAAATTTAAAATTTTTATCATTTAAACTTTCTAAAAAATCTTTAGCACTTGTTTGGTTATAATCTTTTACCATAGCTTTTAAAACATCAGGATAATTTTCTTTGAAAGATTTTTCAGTGTATTCTACGCTAAGTCTTGCCATATTGGCTGCTGGAATTTGTTCTTTACTTAAGACAAAAGATGAGAAAAAATTATCTTTTCCTAGGTGTTTTCCACCATCAATTAAGGTTTTTACATCGCTATAATAGCGTATTGGATAACCATAATCCCACCAAGCAACGACATAATCTTCTCTTTGAGCTTTATTTTTTAAATCATTTAAAATACTAGCTTCATAAGAAGTAAAAACAGTAGAGGATTTATAATAATAAATATGCATTAGGGCAGGGCTTATGCTAAAAAATGTAATGAGCATGAGTAGGATATTTTTATTTCTTAGACTAAGTTTGATTTGTTTTTTTTCTAAAAAATTAAAAAAAGCATATAAAAAATACCCAAAACCCAAAGCCATCACAGGAACTGCATAAATGGTAAATCTAAGTCCAGCTCTTAAAGCCATAAAACCTAGTGCAAGCATAGGTAGAGCCAAAAGCATACTTTTGTGATCTTTGCAAAGTAAGATAAAACCTATAAAAGAAAGGATAAATACTAAAACACTAGAGCTAATTCTTTGCATAAATACTTCAGGATCGATAGTATTTACTTCCATAATAGTTTCATTAACATTAAAATACATAAAGGCAGCATCTTTTAAATTTTGCACATCAGAAGCTTTGAAAACATAAAATTTAAGTTGATATAAAACAGGATCTAAACCACCACTTAAATGTAATATCAAAATGCTAATAAAAATCAAAGCCCAAACCATATAAAAATTAATTTTTTCTTCTTTAAAGGCAAAAATAGCAAATAATAATACAATCAAAGCAAGTTTATATTGCCATGCTAGCATACTTAAAGCTATGATCATCAAAGCAATAGCTAGATAAAAAATCTTTTCTTTTCTATGAAATACTAAAGTATAAAGTCCAAAAAGTCCTATCATAGCAAAATTTAAAGAATAACTTGATGGATACCACCACAAATAAATCATGATGAAAACCGGACTTAAAAGTAGGGTAAAAATGTCTTTATTGATAGTTAAGCGTATAAAAGTAAGTAAAATAAGCATTGGTAAAACTAATACTAGCATATCTGTATCATAATACCCACTCATAGTGCGGTTATAATAACTATTTGCAATGCTTCCAAGCAAGGCTGCTATAAAGCCATATGTAGTGAGTTTATACTCTCTTGCGATTAATATAATAGGCGCAACAATCAAAGAAGCAAAAAAAGTACTCATATATAAAATAATACTTTCAAAACTAAAAGGTAAAATATTATAAAGCCAGTAAGTCAAAGTAGAAAGTGAGCTTCCAAAATAAGATAAGTCATTAGGTTGATGAAAACCTGCTATCATATCTCTTGCACCTTCTGCAAAAGCATAGCCATCATTAGTAGTAATCATGAGTTGATCGTTAAAGAAAAACTCATAAAACTCACTTGCCCAAGCCACCCAGTATAATCTACACAAAATACTAAAAGCAAAGGCTATAAGGATTAAAATACAGGTATATTTTATAGAATTATTATCAGTGAAATTTTGTTGCAGTTTCATTTTATGCCTTGTTAAAAAATTCAAATAATTGCTTCGCTATGCTAATTTTATCAAATTCTTTTGCACGCATAAAAGCCTTTTGTCTATATGAAGCTTTTAATGCTTCATCATTGCACATTTTTTCCAAGCCTTCTTGCATGGCTTTTTCATCATCTACTTTTACTAAAAGTCCAAACTCATCATCTAAAAATAACTCCCTTGCACCGCTTTTATGATCAGTGCAAAGCACGGCAGTATTACAAGCTAAGCACTCGATTAAAACATTAGAAAAGCCTTCAAAACTTGAAGCAAAAGCAAAAAAGTCGCATTTACTCATGTATTTATAAGGATTTTTATCAAAACCTAGTAAAAAGACTTTGTCTTTTAAATTTAAAGTTTCTATTAAAGCTAAAAGCTCATCTTTTAAAATACCCTCGCCTAAAATGACTAATTTTAAATCAGTTTTAACTTTTGCATAAGCCCTTATAAGCATAGCATGATTTTTACCATGATCAAGCCTGCCAACGCTTAGTATAAAAGGATCTTTAAAGTCTATTTCTTCTTTAGATTTTTCTATAATGCTTTCTAAATCTATGGCATTGTATAAAATATCGCATTTTTTTGCTTCTGTATTGAAATTTTGTATTAAATCTTCTTTGTTTCCTATGGAATTTGCTAAGATTAAATCTGCTTTGTTGTAAAGTTTTTTAATAAGAAATTTATTGATAAAAGAATTTAGATTATTATGTTTATAAATTACACTTGGAGTAGTGCATTCATTGATAATAAGGGTTGATTTAAGTCCTAGGGATTTTGCCATTAACGCAATATAATTAGGTCTATTTAATAATACAAATTGTAAATTGATTTTTAAATCTTCACAAAGTTTTTTGTATTTCATAGCTAGCAAGGGTAGTTTTAAAAATTTAGCTAAGTTACTTTCGCTTGGACTTGATTTTTCAAGGTAGTGGATATTAACTTCAGGAATATCATAGGATATTTTATCATTCATTAAAATCAAATGTACTTCATATTTTAAATTTAACACAGGTAATAGCGTAGATACAACCCTTTCAGCACCACCACTTCCTAAAGAATAAATAAAAATTGCTAGTTTTTTCATATTAAACCCTTACTTCTTTGATTAAATCAAGCCATTTTTGTGCTACATTGGCCACTTCATAATCTTTACATCGCTGCTGTGCATTAAGCGCTAGTGTTTTTCTTAAATTTTCATCTTGCATTAAAAGTGCGAGTTTTTCGCTTAAAGCTTTTTCATCATCTAAATCTACTAAAAATCCATCTTTTCCATCATCAATTAAATCTTTATGACCGCTTGTGTATTTAGTGCTAATGCGCGCTACTTGATAATATAAACTTTCAAGTAAAACTGTTGGCAAGCCTTCTATGAAAGAGCAAAGGCAGATTATTTTTGCTTTTTTATAAAGCTCTTGTATATTTTCAACTTTACCTAGAAAATTAACTTTGATATTTAAATTTTTGGCTTCTTGTTCTAAATCTTGTCTTAATTCTCCATCGCCTGCTATGAAAAAGTTGTATTGTTTTTGTAAATTTGTATCTAGCCTTGCTATGGCTTTTAAAAACATAGAAGCATTTTTATTATGATCAAGTCTGCCTACGAAAATGACATTATTTTCTTTTTCTAAATTTTCTTTAACAGGGTTAAAATGACAAGGATTTGGCATATTGATAACTTTTTTAACAAAGTTTTCATAGTAATTTTTATCATCATTACTTAGCACGGTTAAAGCATTTGCATGAGGAAAACTTATACGGCGTAAAAACTTCCAAATTTTAGATTTTAAATAAGTATAAGAGCTATGTTCGCTAATGATTAAAGGTGTATTTAAACCTTTGTTTGCCCAAATGCAAGCAATATTAGTTGTATCTAAAAATGAGATAAAAACATCGCTTTTGTGGTCTTTAAGTGCTTGTTTTAAGGCTTTGAATTTTTTAATGCGTGAGGCTATTTTATTATAAAGAGTGGAAAAGTCAAACTGCTCTAGGGTAAAAAGTTTGATTTTTGACTCAAGCTTGTAAAAAGAGTCTTCTTTGTGAAATTTAATAATATTTATTTCATGATTTTTGCAAAGTTCATTAGCTAAAGTGACTAATACTCTTTCAGCACCGCCTGAATTTAAAGTAGCTATGATGAAAGTGATTTTCATACTTGTTCCTTTAAATGCCCATGTTTTACTTCAAATACTCTATCACAACCTTGTATGGTTGAGAGCCTATGGGCTATGATGATGAGAGTTTTATCTTTTGAAATTTTATAGATTTCTTCCATGATTTTTGCTTCACTTTCTTGATCAAGAGCACTAGTTGCTTCATCTAAAACTAAAATTTCAGGTTGTTGATAAAGCGCTCTTGCTATGGCTATTCTTTGTCTTTGGCCTCCACTTAAAAACGAACCTGAATCACCTACCTTAGTATGCACTCCATCTTCAAGTGAATTTACAAAGCTTTCAAGATTAGCTTGTTTGATCACTTTGTGTAAAAGCGCTTCATCTACTTCTTCTCCAAAGCTAATATTTTTAGCAATAGAATCATTAAAAAGATAAATTTGTTGAGGTATGTAGCCAATTTTACTTCTAAAACTTTTTATATTGCTCTCATCAAGCTTAATTCCATCTACAAAAATAGCTCCATCGCTTGGTTTTAAAAGCCCTATGATAAGATCGACTAAAGTGCTTTTACCACTTCCACTTTTACCTATAAAAGCGATTTTTTCATTTTTCTTAAGCTCAAAATTTAAATTTTTAAATAAATTTTTCTTACCCTTATAAGCAAAGAAAAGATTTTTCAAAAAGATTTTTTCTTTAAATTCAATACTTTCATCGCCTAGCTTTTCTTCTTTTTCATTGAGCATGTTATAAATAATATCTAAAGAGTTTTTATAATATGTAATTTCATTATAACTTGTGATGATACGATTAGCACTTGGCATAAGCCTATAAAGAGCCACCACAAAAATAGTAATAGTTGCTAAGATAGATGAAATATCACTTTCATATCTTAAAACTAAATACACCACAATAAAACAAAGCATACAAAAACCTATACCTTCAAGGTAAATTCTAGGAATGCTTGACATGCTTTCATTGCTAATGTTTGCTTTGGCAAAAAGCCCGCTTTGAATTTCATAAAGCTTTTGTGTACTTTGTTCTTTGGTTTTGAGTTTGATGATTTTAAGGTTGTTTAAATTTGCATTTAAAATTTCAAAATAATTTTTCATCGCCTCTTCTCTAGCTATGGAAGCTTTTTTTACCAAGGGTGAGAGGATTTTAATCAAAATAAAAGCATTTAAAAGTAAAAAAGCACTTAAAGCTAGGGTGATTTTATAGTTGATAATTAGCAATAAAGTATAAAGTAAAAACACCACAAAGCTTTCACTTAGCATAAGTAAAAAAGCACTAATTAAAGTGCTTAAATGAAATACTTCTTGAGTAATAGTTTTTAAAAGTTCTGATTGATTTTTGTTAGTAAAATTTTCATATTCAAGGTGTAGGTATTTATCAAAAATACGACAAGCAAGGCTGTGGTAACGCCCTTTAGAAAAACGCGCAAGCAAATGAAAATAAAAGGCATTTAAAAAGGCTCTAAAAATATAAAAGGCGATTAATATACAGCCAAAATAAGCAATAATTTTATAACTTGGTAAATTTAAATACTCATATATAGGTTGAAAATAGGAGCTTTTTTCTAAAAGCTCAAAATTACTCGCCACTGATACAAAAGGCATGATTAAAGAAATAGCAAAGCTTTCTATGAATCCTATAAAAATAGAAAAAATTAGCAAAGCAAATAAAAATTTCTTATCATGAGCATTGAGTATAAAAAAAAGTTTTTTTAACACTGTTTTTCCCACTCATAAGCACTTTTGCAGATTAATTCTAAATCATCATATTTTGGTTTCCAGTTGGTTAGGGTTTTGATTTTATCCGCATTTGAAATAAGCACAGAAGGATCTCCAGCTCTTTTTGGTGCAAGTTCTACTGTGAAATCTACTCCGCTTACTTTTTTCATGGTTTCAATAACTTCTTTTACGCTAAAGCCGTGACCATATCCTACATTGAAAATATTACTTTCATTGTTTTCTAGGTATTCTAAAGCAGCTAAATGCGCACTTGAAATATCATCAACATGGATAAAATCTCTAATACAAGTGCCATCTTTAGTATTATAATCATCGCCAAAAATATAAAGTTTTTCTCTTTTTCCTGTGGCTACTTCAGCAGCAACCTTGATAAGTAAAGTAGCTTTTGGATAGCGTTGTCCTATAGGATAACTCATGCAAGCACCTGCTACATTAAAGTATCTTAAAATGCAGTATTTAAATTCAGGATTTGCCATATTAGCATCTTGTAGGACTTTTTCGCTCATTAGTTTGCTTTGTCCATAAGGATTAATCGGTGCTAATGGACTTTGCTCATCCACAATAGGAGTTTGTGGCTCTCCATAAGTAGCTGCGGTTGAAGAAAAAATGAATTTTTTCACACCTGTTTCTAGACAAGTTTGGATTAGATTACTTGTGTTTGCGGTATTGTTCATATAATATTTTAAAGGATTTTCCATACTTTCAGGAACTTCAATACTAGCTGCAAAATGCACAATTGCATCAAATTTTTCTTCTTTGAAAAGTTTTTTAATCCCAGCATAATCGCTTAAATCTTGCTCAAAAAACTTAAAAGGTCTGATTTTAGAAAGTTCATCCAAACTTTTTTTGCTACCTTTTGAAAGATTATCTAATACACAAATTTCATGATTTGTTTCTAAAAATTGTTTTAAAGTATGAGAGCCTATGTATCCTGCGCCACCGGTGATTAAAATTTTCATTTTTATCCTTTTTGTGATATTTAATAATAGTTATTTTAATATACTTTTCTTAATTAATTTAAAACTTGCTCTTTTCTTTTTCTATGGCCTCTAAAAATGGCTTTTGATAGCTTTTATCGCTATGTTTTTGCAAAAGTTCTTCTTTGAAATTTTCTAAAATATTAAGATAATCTTCTTGGGTTAAATTACCTTTAATGAGTTCGTATTTTAAAAATAGCATATAGGTGTTTAACACATCACTTTCGCAGTATTCGTGAATTTTTTCTAATTTGTTTTGATAAAAAAGTTCTAATACTTCATTTCCATGCACATCATATTTTCCAGGAAGTCCTGCCATAGCACAAAGCGTGTCAAGTCTTAAGCCTTTTTGACCAAAACTTCCTAAAGATTCTAATAAATCACAATGTTTATTTTCTACAAATTTGCTTTTGTAGTTATTCCATTTATCGCTTGCGTCCAAATAAGCACTTGCGTTGATATTGTATTTTAATGCTCTTATAACAAGCAAAGGCATGTCATAGCTTTTACCATTAAAACTTACAAGGCGGGGTTGGTGTTTGTCTATGAAGTTAAAAAATTCTTCTAGCATTTGTTTTTCATTTTCGCCTTTGATTTTATTGACTTTGATGAAATTTCCAAATTTATCTGCAATCACTGCACAAATGCTTACAACTTTATGAAAAGGTAGGGGTAAAAATTCACTTCCACTTTCTTCTTTTTGTCTTTCTAAAGCTTGCTTGCTAATGCTTAAATCATCGCCATTAAAATCATAAAGATGTTTTATCAATTCTGCATCAGGAATGCTCTCACAATCAAAAACGCAAATATATTCTTGCATGATAAACCTTTTTTTAAAAAAATCTTTGTTAAAATCATAACAGAAAATTTAAAAATAAAGTAGTATATGAAAATAGGTTTGGTTAAATTATCCGCACTTGGAGATATCATCCATGCGGTAATTGTTTTACAATTTATTAAAAAGCATTATCCTAAGGCGAGTATTGATTGGTTTGTAGATGCAAGATTTGCAGGATTATTGCAAGATCATCCAATGATCAATGAAGTATATGCCCTGCCTTTGAAAGATAGAAAAATCAAAGAAGTTTTTGCTATGCTTTTTGAAGCTAGGCAAAATAAATATGATGTTGTGATTGATTTGCAAGGTTTGATTAAATCTGCTTTAGTGAGTAAATTTTTATGTGCTAATACTTTTGGTTTTGATCAAGAAAGCATAAAAGAGGGCTTTGCGAGCAATTTTTATACGCATAAATTTGCGTGTAATTATGAAGAAAATATTATCGTGCGTAATCTTTCTTTGGTAGCTTATGTGCTAAATGAGCATTTTGATCATAGTGACATAGAGTTAAAACAAAGTTGTTTTAGCGTAGATGATGAGTTGAAAGAAGAGCTAGAACAAAGACTTTCTTTAAGTGAAAGTGCGCCAAATATACTCATACATGTAGGCTCATCTATGCCTAATAAAATTTACCCAAAAGAGCGTTTGATACTACTTTGTAGAATGCTTTTGGAGTATTTTACTAGTGCAAAAATTATGCTTGGTTGGGGCAATGTTAATGAGTTTAATTTTGCTAAAGATATAGTTTTAAATTTAAAACATTTAAAAATAGAACTTGCGCCAAAATTAAGCTTAAGTGAGCTTTGTGCTTTAACTAAAGCAAGTGATTTGATTATCGGAAATGATAGCGGGCCTACTCATTTAGCTTTTGCACTAAATAAGCCTTCTATAACGATTTTTGGTGCTACTCCTAGTCAAAGAAATGCTTATGAAACAAATATCAACAAAACAATCAATGCAGGTAAAAAAATACTGCATTCAAAGCATATCGATAAGAGTGATTTTTGCGTACAAAATATCGATGAAAAAGATATTTTTAAACTTGCTTGTGAGCTTTTAGAAAAATGATAAATTATGTATATCTAAGCCTTTTTTATACACTAAAAGCTCTTGTGAAGATTTTACCTTCAAAGCTTTTAAACTCTTTTGCAAATTTGGCTGCTTTAATCACTTATAGGCTTAATCACAAACACCGCAAAATCATTGATACAAACTTAAAAATTTGCTTTCCTGAAAAAGATCAAAAATGGCGTGATGAAACTAGTCTTAATATCTATAAAAATTTTGCTAAATTTGGGATTGATTTTATCAAAAATCAAAATACAAGCAAAGAGGAAATCATCAATAAAATTTGCTTTGATGATGAGGAGCAAATTTTAAATATAATGCAAAGTAAAAGACCCTTGATCGTAACTACGGCTCATTATGGTAACTGGGAGCTTTTGGCTTTGTCTTTTGGGGCTAAATTTCAAGGAATTTCCATAGTTGGAAGAGCACTTGATAGCGTGATAATGGATAAAATTTTAAGTAAAAATCGCACGCAATTTAACATAGAGCTTATAGAAAAAAAGGGCGGGCTTAGAAAAATGCTAAAAGCCTTAAAAGAAGGTAGATCGCTTGGAATTTTAACCGATCAAGATGCAGTGGATAGTGAAAGTGTAAAAATACAATATTTTAACCAAGAAGTAAATTTCATAGCAGGTGCGAGTGTGCTTGCCAAAAAAACAAATGCTATGATTTTACCTTGTTTTGTGTATCAAAAAGATGAGAAATTTTTTGTAAAAACTTTTAAGGCTTTAGATGCAAGCAAGGCAAGTATAGAAGAGCTTACTAAGTATCAAGCAAAGTGTTGTGAAGAGATGATTAAATTTAAACCTGATGAGTATTTTTTCTTTCATAAGAGATTTAAAAGATATAACCATGAGTTGTATTTATAGGATATAAAATGGATTTAAAACAAATTAGTGTGATAATGATTGTTAAAAATGCTCAAAAAACTTTAAAAGCTTGTTTGGAATCTTTGCAAGAATTTGGCGAGATCGTTTTAATAGAAAATGATAGCAATGATGATACTTTAAAAATTGCTTATGAGTTTAGTAAAAGTTATAAAAATATCAAGATTTATCAGCATAAATTTATAGGTTTTGGACCTTTGAAAAATTTAGCCATAAGTTATGCTAGTAATGATTGGATTTTTAATATTGACGCAGATGAGCTTGCTAAGAAAGAATTTTTACAAGAATTAGGGCAAATTGAGCCTAATAAAGAAGATATCATAGCTTTACCAAGAGAAAATTTATACAATGGAGAGTGGATTAAAGCTTGTGGGTGGTGGCCTGATCATGTAATGCGGGTGTTTAATAAAACCCATACTAGTTTTAATAAAAATTTAGTGCATGAGAGTTTAATTTTACATGAAGATAGCAAAAAGATTAAGTTGCAAAATGGTTTGAGGCATTTTGCGTTTGATGATATCGATAGTTTGTTAGATAAGCTTCAAAAATATTCTAAGCTTTGGGCTTTGCAAAATTTACATAAAGAAAGTAGTGTTTGCAAGGCTTTGCTAAGAGGAATTTGGACTTTTTTTAGAAATTATGTTTTGAAAAAAGGGATTTTTTATGGCTATAAAGGCTTTATTATAAGTACTTGTAATGGACTTGGAGCTTTTTTTAAATATATGAAATTGTATGAGTTAAAAAAGCAAAAGCCAAAAACTTGTGCTTTAATCATCACAACCTATAATCAAAAAGAAAGACTTGCTTTGGTGCTTGATAGTGTTAAAAACTTAGAGCCTTTACCAGATGAGGTTTTAATAGCTGATGATGGAAGCAGGGAAGATACAGCTAAACTTATACAAGCTTATCAGAAAGATTTTCCATGTAAGTTAGAGCATATTTGGCAAGAAGATGAGGGATTTCGTGCTGCGGCAAGCCGCAACAAAGCGATTAGAGCTTCAAATAGTGAATATATTGTTTTAATCGATGGTGATATGATTTTAGAAAAAAACTTCATTAGTGATCATTTAAAATTTGCTAGTTTAAAGACTATTTTGCAAGGCTCAAGAACTATTTTAAATGAAAATGAAAGCAAAGAACTTTTAAGCAAAAATGATTTTAGTTTGACATTTAATAAAAAAGGTTTTAAAAATCAAAGAAATATTTTTTTAGCTAAATGTATATATAAATTTTCAAAACTAACTAAGAAATTTTTTAAAAAATCACAGCTTGTTAAAGGTAGTAAAACTTGCAATATGAGTTTTTATAAAAGTGATTTTGAAGCCATTGAAGGTTTTAATGAAAAATTTATAGGTTGGGGCAGGGAAGATAGTGAGTTTGTAGCTAGATTTTTATTTAATGAGGGAGTGTTTAAAAGGCTTAAATTTAATGCTCTGGCTTATCATATCTACCATGAAGAAAATAGTAAAAATATGCTTGAAATCAATCATCAAATTTATCTTGAAACTATAAAAAATGAAAAAACAACTTGGAGATAAGGCATGAAAACCGTAGGCGTAGTAATCCCCATATACAATGTAGAAAAATATCTAAAAGAATGTTTAGATAGTGTAATCAATCAAACCTATACTAACTTAGAAATCATACTCGCAAATGATGGTAGTACAGATGAAAACTCACTCAATATTGCAAAAGAATATACTCTAAAAGATAAAAGAATAACTCTTTTTGATAAAAAAAATGGTGGTTTAAGTAGTGCTAGAAATGTAGGTATAGAATTTTTTTATGGTGAATATGAAATACAATATATTGAAAAAGAAAATGAATTAAATATTTTTAAGATTGTTGGCAATAACCCACAAAATATTTATAAAATTTATAAATATAAAAATGCTTTAGTAGATGATAAATTAGAAATTCCAAAGATTGATTATATTATCTTTTTAGATTCTGATAATTATTGGGAGTTAAACTGCATAGAAGAGTGTGTTATAAGAATGCAAAATGTAGATGTATTATGGTTTGACCATACTTGTATTTATGATGATGGTATAGAAGATAAGGGTCAAAAAACAAGGATGAATATATTTAATTTCACTCAAGAATGTACTATCACTCCAAGAGACTATGCTAAGCAAGCTATAAAAGTAGGTTCAAGGGATATCTCGTTTAGCTGGGGTGGTATGATAGATTTTTCATTTTTAAAACAATTAAAACTTAAATTTATTAACAAAATCATCAATGAAGATATTCATTTTGGTATGGTTTTATTTAGCTGTGCTAATAATATTTATATTTTGCCAAAAAGATTGTATTTGTGCCGTTTGAGAGCAAATAGTATATCAAATCATGATAAGAAAGTCACAAAGGCAAATGTATCAGAGTACTTTAAAGACTTATATGAATTTTTTGGAGAAAATGCTAAAGAGGCAAAAAACTATTTAAAAGCAGCAAGTAGGATGATAACAGCTTTAGAGTTGATAGAATTTTTTAAAGATCAAAAAAATGAAAATTTTCAAGCTATAAAGGAAACCTTTCTGCCTTTTTATGTAAAAAAGGCTTTGAGGATTAAAAAATTTAAAAAAGATCCTTTAAATTTAAAAGAAAAATTACCTATAATAAAACCTTTTATCCAAACAAAAATTCCTTATGATCTTTGGAAAATTTGGCAAAAAATAAAAGGTATTTTTAGATAAAATCAACTTTGCAAAATGATTTTATCTATCATTGAATCTTTTTTTATAGATTTAAAATGCGTGAGTTTGTGTAAAAAACTTTGCTTTTGAATTTTTTCCCAAAGAGTTGGATTAAATTTTTCTTTGGCGCTAAATTGTAATAAATGACATTCTATATCACTCATATTTTTATAGGTATCATTTACAAAGCCATGTTCTTTTAAAAGTTCAAATATGATATGCAGTACAAAATAATAGTGATTTTCATTTGATTGCTCATTTTTCCAATAATTTATTAAAATATCTTTTAGAGTTTGAATAAAAGTATTGCTTGCTTTGGCTATCATAAAACTACTTAGCATTTTAACCTTAAAATCATCATTCCAGTTAAAATATCCATAAGAAAAATACCCACTTTTGATAAAATTTTTCAATTTCTCTTTACTAGGTTTTGTTTTTGATCTTTCAAAGATAAAAAAATCTTTATTACAAAGTTCACTAGGAATTTTAGAGCTTAAAAATATACTTGCATCACACCATATACCTCCATAAGTTGCAAGTAAGCATACTCTTAAAAGATCTGAAAAAAAAGTTATAGTTTTTTCTCCAAAAAAATTATTTTCTAATTTTTCTATAACAAATGATGGAAAATCAAGGTAATCTTTTATATTATCTTTATCTAGAATGATGATTGTGTAGTCATCTTTCATTTGTTCTTGTACAGAGTTAAAGCATTGTTGTATCATAGGCGAAGCTTGATTTTTACCTTGATACCAAAATTGCCAAATAATTTTATCATTTTTAAAATGATGTTTTTTTTCAAAATTAAAATGAGGAATTTTCCCATCTAAAAAAGGGTTTATATAGTTGTTTGAAAGATAATTAGCCACTTTGGGGTGTTCTAACTTATATTGAATATGATTTCTTAATTTTCTTCTTATTGATTTTATAGGTATAAATGAGCTTAGTTTTTTTGTTAAAGTATTATAAATTAAAGAATTGTTTTGTTGTATTTGCATATATATTCCTCAAAAGTTTTTCTGATATAATATCAAAAATAATTAAGGTTATGTATATATGAAAACCGTAGGCGTAGTAATCCCCATATACAATGTAGAAAAATATCTAAAAGAATGTTTAGATAGTGTAATCAATCAAACTTATACTAACTTAGAAATCATACTAGTAAATGATGGTAGTACAGATGAAAACTCACTCAATATTGCAAAAGAATATACTCTAAAAGATAAAAGAATCACTCTTTTTGATAAAAAAAATGGTGGACAAAGCAGTGCTAGAAATGTAGGTATAGAATATTTTAGTGGAGAATATAAACTCAAAAACAAAACTCAAACTATAAAAGAAAATTCTTTAATAGAATTTAACATAGAAGGTAATAATCCTTATGAAATATACACTGTATATAAAAGCTATAAAGCTTTTAATGATGAACAAGATTTAACTAACTTTACTTATCCTATTATAGATTATATTATCTTTTTAGATTCTGATGATTATTGGGAATTAAACTGCATAGAAGAATGTGTACCTAGAATGGATGGGGTAGAAGTGGTGTGGTTTGATGAAGCAAAATACTATGAAATATCTTGTAAAAATCAAAGTCAAAGTAGTAGATTAAAAGATATTAATATAAAACAAGAAAAAAAGATTACTCCATTAGAATGGTTGCGACATTTAGCAAGAAGCAAGATGAAAGATTTTTCTTTTGCTTGTTCAGGTATGATAAATTTTAATCATATAATAGATAAAAAAATAAAATTTAAAGATGGTATTTTTGCCGAAGATCATTTATTTGGAATTTTGCTTTTTTCACAAGCTAAGAGTATTTATGTTTACCCTAAAGTATTTTATTATTACAGAATTCGAACAAATTCATCAACAAATCAAGATAAGATAATCATTAAAGATAACATACTTCCTCATTTTAGAAATATATTAGATGCTTTTAATGGAGATGCATTTTTAGCAAAGGAATATTTTAGATATTCTAGTTGGGTGTTAATAGCCTTAGAGCTAATTAATTTTATTAATAGTTATCAAGATAAAACCATCTCTTTGTTTTTAAAAAAAGCTATTTTATATTTTTATATAAAAAATGCATTTAAGATAAAAAAATTTAGCAAAGACCCACTGTGTGTTCAGAGAAAACTTAAAGATTTAAAATCTTATAAGATATCAAAGATTCAATATAAAATATTTAGATTATTATCGAGTTTTATTAAATAATGAGATTATTTTTTTTGGATGTCTAATGCATAATCTAATTATGTAATATAGTTTATATAATTTAACAAATTTTAAGTACTTATATAGATTCTCACGGATTTTTAGAGGATCTTTTGTAATTTTCTTTTGTGCTATAGAGTACAAATAACTTTTTGATGATTTTTTTAAAAAAGAGGTTTGATTGTCAAATTTTTGTATTTTTAAAAAAATAACTAGTAGGCAGTATAGGTGAAAATATTCTCTAAGCTCTTTATAATCGCTAAAATGCTCTTTTAGCGGCTCTAGATATTTAGGTAATTTTTGTGGTATTAAGGTATTTTGGATATTTGTTATGGAGCCTTTTCTAATTCTATATATCATTAAGGTTGTATTGATATAAAAAACTTTTTTAGCCAAGCAAAACAATATAGTTCCAAAATCATGATCTTCATGATAAATTCCATGAGTGAAACGAAGATTATATTGATTTAAAATTTTAGCCTTAAAAGTTCCTTGCCAAGCAAAATAAAACTGAAAAAAGTTATTTTCTTGCAATAGCTCTATACCGGTATTAAAAAATATTTTTTTACTTTTTTGTATTAGGTCTGTTGGCGGTTTTTTTAAAAAACAAGAATTTTCTTCATGATATTCTTCAAATCCATGTGCACAAATATCCAAATCTTTTTCAAACATTTCTTTCACGCAAAGCTCTATACAGTCATTTAAAAAATAATCATCTGAATCTAAAAAGTGAATTATAGAATTTGGTAGCTCTTGCACTAATAAATCATTTATATTTTCTATATTTGTTTTTATGTATCTTTTTTGAATAGGTATAAAATTTGATTTTATAGTTTCTTTGTTAATTATTTTTGTATTTTTGTCAAAGGTATGAGTTGAGGCAAAAGAGATTATATCTTGTTTTTTCTCATCTTCAAAAAAGCTTCTAAGTTTAGTTCCTTTTATAAATTCTAATCCCATATTTCTTGCCGAACTCAATCCTCCATTTTCCTTAGAGATTAAAAATATTCTTTCATCTTTATTGAGATATTCTAAAGCTATATCTAAGCTTCCATCATCACTTCCATCATCTATTAAAATAATATCTAAATGTTTATAGCTTTGATTGATAACGCTATCTAGACATTCTTTTAGGTATGGTGCTACATTGTATATCGGTATAATAATGGAAATTAAAGGATTATTCATATACACTTTCACTTGGTTGTTTTTTGTATTATATCTAAAAAAGAAAAATAAGAGAGTATGAAAACGAGAGAAGTGATTATAAAGATATTTTTATTTTTTATACCTATAAGTTATGTGAGAAAAAAAATAAGATTTTTTTTAGACAATAAGACTATTGTTTTACAAAAAGTAAATTCTATATTAAATGAAGATTTAGTAAATAAAATGAACTTGTTTTCTAATAATTATTTTCTCGAGATTAACAGAGCTATTTATGGTGTGAAAAAACATCAAGGTTTTTTTGATTTTGATTTGAATTCAAAAGATCCAAAATCTCCTTTAAATCCTTGGGCTTTTATAAGAGTGAAAAATGAAGCTATCACCTTAAGAGCTTCTTTAGAAAGCATATTACCTGCTGTGCAAAGAGGTGTTATAGGATATAATGATTGTACTGATGGAAGCGAGGAGATTATTTTAGAATTTTGCAAGCAATATCCTTCTTTTATACCAGTAAAATATCCTTACGAAGTACAAATTGAAAATCCGCAAGGTGAAGAAAATAAACTTTATAGCTATTATAATTATGTTGCAAGCTTTATTCCTCAAGGAGAATGGCTTATAAAAATAGATGTGGACCATTACTATGATGCTAAAAAATTATATAAGAGTTTTTATATACCCAAAAAAGATTATCATGTGGTTAGTTATTCTAGAATAGATTTTGTATTTAACGATGGGAATTTTTATGTTTATCGGGATAAAGATGGAATGATTTTAAGAGCCCCGGGAGATTGCTTATTGATACAAAATACTAATTTATTTTGGAAAGAAGTATTAATTAAGGGGGATAGTTTTAATTGGAATATAGTTGATATTAAATCAAAATTTGCAAAATCTTATGAAGTTTTATCTTTTGAAAAAAAAGTTTTCTTTTATACAGAACTTAATAATTATCATTTTCCATTTATTAAAAGTTACAGAAAAAATGATTACAATCAATTGGCTTGGATTGGTTTAGATGAATTTATTAGGGATTATAAAGAAAAATTAAAAGATCAAATAGACTTTGAAATGTTAAAATATAAAGTATTAAAGCAAATATATGAAAAGCTTACATCTTTAGAAAGCGATAAAATTTAAATTGATTTTTTTTAAAAAAAATATTGATTTTAAAATAGAGAGAATTTTTCTTACCTGATAATACATATTTTTCAATCAATAAAAAATAATTAATTAAAAACAGCAAAGCTAGATTAAAATTATAGTTATGTTGTATCTTCTTTAGAAGATTTGTAACATTATCTTGTTCTTGTATATTTGTTTTTATGTTTAGTGATGTTAAGGTTCCGGTTATAGAGGAGTTGCTTATTTGATAATTATATAAATTTTTCTTCAAATAAAATATAGCATTTGAGATATTTATTAAAGGATAATATAATAAAACATCTTCAGCCATATTAATTTTGGTATTTTTTTCCAGTGGTATTAGACTAAAAGCTTTGAGATATAATTCTTTTTTTATGACTTTTCCCCACATTGTCCAAAATAGATTTTTGGTTTTTAGTAGCTTTTTTAAAAAATCTTTTTTTATGTAGCTTTTTTCTTGAAAATTTAATTTTCTTTCTATTTTACTATTGTTGTTTAACACAAATGCATCAAAAAATATTAAATCTATCTTATTATTTTTATTCAAAATTTTAACACATTCTTCACAAGCATTAAGCTCTAAATAATCATCAGGATCTAAAAACATAATATAAGGTGAAGCTGCTACTTTAACACCTTCATATCTTGCTCTTAAAAGTTTCAAATTTTCTTCATTATGTATGATTTTTATTCTATTATCTTTGCCAGCATATTCTTTAGCTATATCTACACTTTTATCGCTTCCACAATCATCTACTACAATGATTTCTATATCTTTAAAAGTTTGGTTAATACAATTTTCTAATGCCCTAGCAATATATTTTTCTACATTATAAGTTGGTAGTATAATTGATATTAAAGGATTATTCATATATACTCTTTTATTTATTTCTAAAAATTATAGCAAAATATCATTTAATATTATAAAACTATAAAAAAAGGAATCAATAATGAAGGGTAATATAAATGCAGGGGGGGGGTAATGCTGTAATTTGTGGCAATGGACCTAGTTTAAAAAAGATAAATTATAAAAGATTACCAAAAGAATTTGATGTTTTTAGATGTAATCAATTTTATTTTGAAGATAGATATTTTGTAGGTAGAAATGTAAAATATGCTTTTTTTAATTCTTTTGTATTTTTTGAGCAATACTATACAACAAAGCAACTTATACAAAATAAAGAATACAATATAGAAAATATAATATGTTCCACTTTTAATTTGCCATTAATAGATGATGAGAGTTTTATAAAATTATTTCCTAGTTATTTTTGTGATGCATTATTAGGACATGAAGTATTAGCTAAAATAAATGATTTTCTTACATTTGTGAAATACAATGAAATTTATAAAAACAAAAGAATAACTTCTGGAATTTATATGTGTGCTGCTGCTGTTGCTTTAGGATATAAAAATATATATTTGACAGGTATCGATTTTTATGATGATAAAAATAATATATATGTATTTAAAAATAACAATAACAATATCTTAAAATTAATTCCAGAGTTTGAAATTGGTGACAGCAATAAAAGACATTCTAAAGAATTTGATTTGCAAGCTTTAAAAATGCTGAAGAAGCAATATGAAGTTAATTTCTATACCTTAAATGAAAATAGCCTAATTAGTAAATATATAGATTTAGCACCTATAGAGAATAGTAATTTCATATTAAAAAATAAACCGAGTAATTATATAAATGATATTTTGATACCAAATTCCGAATATAAAAATACCATATACAAAATGCAAAATCAAAATTCAAAATTTAAACAAAATATATATTATAAGCTATTTAAAGACTTATTCCATCTTCCAAGTGACATAAAACACTACTTAAAGGAAAAATATGCAAATAAAAATAGAAAAATTAACTATTTCTCAGAAAAATCCTTTGATAATCCCTGAAATAGGCATAAACCATAATGGTAGTTTAGAGATAGCAAAACTTATGGTAGATGCAGCCAAAAGAGCAGGAGCTAAGATAATAAAACACCAAACTCATATAGTCGAAGATGAAATGAGTCAAGAAGCTAAAAATGTTATACCAGGTAATGCAAATATTAGTATTTATGAGATCATGGAGCAATGTGCATTAAGCTATAAAGATGAACTAGCTTTAAAAGAGTATGTAGAAAAGCAAGGTTTAGTATATCTTAGCACTCCATTTAGCAGAGCTGCTGCAAATCGTTTAGAAGATATGGGTGTAAGTGCTTATAAAATAGGCTCGGGTGAATGCAATAATTATCCTTTAATAAAACATATAGCACAATTTAAAAAACCTATGATTATAAGTACCGGTATGAATAGCATAGAAAGTATAAAACCCACAGTTAAAATACTTAGAGATTATGAAATACCTTTTGTTTTACTTCATACTACAAATTTATATCCAACCCCATCACACTTAGTAAGATTACAAGCTATGTTAGAACTATATAAAGAATTTAATTGTCTTTATGGACTCAGTGATCACACCACAAACAATCTTGCATGTATAGGCGCAATAGCTCTTGGAGCAAGTGTGCTAGAAAGACACTTTACGGATACTATGGATAGAAAAGGCCCTGATATAGTTTGCTCTATGGATGAAAGCACTTTAAAAGATCTTATAAATCAAACACAAGAAATGGTGCTTTTAAGAGGCGATAATAATAAAAATCCTTTAAAAGAAGAGCAAGTGACCATTGATTTTGCATTTGCTAGTGTAGTAAGTATTAAAGATATAAAAAAGGGTGAAATTTTATCTATGGATAATATTTGGGTAAAAAGACCTTCAAAAGGTGGTATAAGTGCAAAGGATTTTGAAGCCATACTTGGAAAAAGAGCAAAAAAAGATATAAAAAATAATATACAACTAACATGGGATGATTTTGAATGAAAAAAATAGTTTTTGTTAGTGGAACTAGAGCTGATTTTTCTAAAATAAAATCTCTAATGATGAAAGTTGAAAATTCAAATGAATTTGAATTATTTATATTTGTAACCGGTATGCATATGAGTAAAAAATTTGGCTCTACTTATATGGAAATAGAAAAATGTGGTTTTAAAAATATATATAAATATATAAATCATGATAAGTATTATCAGATGGATAAGGCTTTATCATCAACAATAGATGGTTTTTCTAAATTTATACATGAGATAGAGCCTGATTTAATAGTAGTGCATGGTGATAGAGTGGAGCCTTTAGCTGCTGCTATAGTAGGAAGTTTAAATAATATCTTAGTGGCACATATAGAAGGCGGAGAGCTTTCAGGAACTATAGATGAGAGCTTAAGACACGCTATTAGTAAATTAGCACATATTCATTTAGTAAATGATGAAATAGCAAAAAAAAGATTAATACAAATGGGTGAAGATGAGAAATCCATTTTCATTATAGGTTCTCCTGATTTAGAATTGCTAAATAATACTATATCTTTAGATGAAGCAAAAAAATATTATGATATAAAATTTAAAAATTATGCCATAGCTATATTTCATCCAATTACAACCGAAATAAACTCTTTATATAAACAAAGTGAAGAATTTGTAAATGCTCTTATAAAAAGTGAGAAAAATTATATAGTTATTTATCCAAATAATGATTTAGGATTTGAGTTGATTTTGCAAAATTATGAAAGGCTTAAAAATAATGAAAGATTTAAAATTTTTCCTTCTTTAAGATTTGAGTATTTTATAAGTTTGTTAAAAAATGCCAATTTTATCATAGGAAATTCAAGTTGTATAATAAAAGAAGCTTTATATCTTAATGTAAATGGAATTTTAGTTGGCTCAAGACAAGATGGTAGAACTGACATTAATAAAACAATAAGAGTAAATGCAGAGGAAAAGGATATATTAGAAGCTATTTTAAATACTAGCAAATGCACTAATATTATAAACAAAAGACTAGAAATTTTAAATAGTTCTGAGCAATTTTATAGGTTATTGAAAAATAATATTTTATTTACTATAAACAAGCAAAAAATATTTATGGATAAAAAATGACTTTAGCTATAATACCTGCTCGAGCTGGTTCAAAAGGTATAAAAAATAAAAATTTAGCTCTTTTACACAATAAGCCTTTGTTGTATTATACTATCAATGCGGCAAAAAATTCAAAGTATGTAGATAAAATTGTTTTAAGTAGCGATGGTAGTGATATATTAGAATATGGAAAAACTCAAGGTGTAGATGTGTTAAAAAGACCTAAAGAGTTAGCGTTAGATGATACAACTAGTGATAAGGTTGTATTACATACCTTGAGTTTTTACAAAGATTATGAAAATATTGTTTTATTACAACCCACTTCCCCTTTAAGGACAAATATACATATAGACGAAGCTTTTTTAAAATTTAAAAATGAAAACTCAAATGCATTAATAAGTGTTGTAGAATGCGATAATAAAATTTTAAAAGCTTTTATAGATGATAATGGCAACTTAAAAGGAATTTGCAATAACAAATATCCGTTTATGCCTAGGCAAAAATTACCAAAAACTTATATGAGTAATGGTGCAATTTATATAGTAAAGTCAAATTTATTTTTAAATAACCCAACTTTTTTGCAAGAAAAAACGAGTTGTTATATAATGGATGAAAAAGCTAGTTTGGATATAGATAGTGAAAAAGATTTGAATAAAGTTGAAAGAATTATCAAAGGTTTTATTGTTTAAGATGTTTTTTATTATATGTAAATTTTAAAATCAAAAAATAAAATCTTATAATTTCTCTTATAATTTTAGATGGTATGCTAAGTTTCTTTTTTCTTTGTGTTATAGTAGTTTCTACATGATTTAAGTCAAGCAAAAATGGTTTATATATAATGTTTTGTATTTTATTATAATAATACATATCCATATAATCATCTACAGGCTTAAACCAATATCTCGCTTTTTCAATAAACTTTTTTGCAGCATTTGGGTGTATAAAATATCCTTGCGTGCCACCAATATTTTCGTAACTTATATAAAAATTATTATTTAAATGGTGTATTTTTTTATCAAAAAGGTAATAAAATCTTATGTATTCATAGTTATTTAGTAATTTTTCAATGATATTTGAGTTGTTTAAAAACTCATCGCTAAAGATGACATCATCTTCTAAAATGATGATGGGGTTATTAAGTTCTTGACATTTTTCCCATAAACTATAATGAGATGCAAAGCATGATTTTTCACTATCGCTAAGTTCACGCCCAAGTGCAAATTGACACCACCATGGGAAGTGACTTTTAAATTGCAAATGCTCATTTTTAGAACCATCGATGGCTTTAAAAAATTCAAATTCTAGTTGATTTTTTAAATTTGGATTACACGCGAAGAGTTTTTGAATTTGTTCTTGCATAAAATTTTTCTATCTTTTGAGTGTTCTAGATTGATGATAAAAACTTTTATTTTTTTCAAACTCTACTCTCTAACCCTAAAATTTCTTTTTCTAAAACTTCTAATATTTTTCCATTAAAATGCTTATATGAAAAAACACTAGCTAATTTTTTAATGCATTTTAAACTTTGCTTTTTATGTTGGTAATTTTGCCATAAAATTGCTTTATTTTTTATATAAATGTTATTATTGCACAAAAAATATATGAGAAGTTATAATGAAGAATATATTAGTCACAGGTGCAGATGGTTTTATAGGTTCGCATTTAGTTGAAATGCTTTATACACAAACTAAAGACAAGAATTCTTTGTTTTATGGTTATAAAATTAAAGCTTTAAGCCAGTATAATTCTTTTAATTATTGGGGTTGGCTTGAAGATATAGAGTGTTTAAAAGATATTGAAGTAGTTTGTGGAGATATTAGAGATCCACATTTTTGTAAAAATATCACTAAAGATGTAGAAATCATCTTCCATTTAGCAGCTTTAATAGCCATACCTTTTTCTTATGTTGCTCCAGATAGTTATGTAGATGTTAATATAAAGGGTACTTTAAATATCTGCCAAAGTGCATTAGAAAATAATGTAAAGCGTATTATTCATACAAGTACAAGCGAGGTTTATGGTACGGCTTTGTATGTACCTATTGATGAAAAACATCCTTTGCAAGCGCAAAGTCCATATTCAGCAAGCAAAATAGGTGCTGATGCTATGGCAATGAGTTTTTATAATGCTTTCAATCTCCCACTGACCATAGCAAGACCTTTTAATACCTATGGCCCAAGGCAAAGCGCAAGGGCGGTGATCCCAACTATCATCACTCAAATTGCAAATGGAGCTAAACAAATAAAGCTTGGAGATGTAAGTCCTACTAGAGATTTTAATTATGTGAAAGATACTTGTTTAGGGTTTTTAGAGTTAGCTAAATGCCAAAAGGCTATAGGTGAAGTGGTAAATATAGGATCAAATTATGAAATAAGCATAAAAGATACTTTAGAACTCATTAAAAAACTTATGAAATCAAATGTAGAATTTATCACAGAAAATGAACGCGTTAGACCCGAAAATAGTGAAGTATTTAGGCTATGGTGTGACAATAGCAAGATCAAAAGCCTTACTAACTTTTCACCACAATATGATATAGAAAAAGGTTTAGCTCAAACTATAGAGTGGTTTAGTAAACCTTTAAATTTAAAAAAATATAAAAGTGATATTTATAATATTTAATTTCTATAATAAAAAGGAGTATATTTTGAGTCAATATATAATTGGAGCTAGCAGTTTTGCTTATGAAATTACAGAGTACATTTCTTATGATAATAAGTTAAATAATATACACAATGGGGGGGGGGTAGATGGTTATTTTGATATAACAAATGAAACATATAACAAATATAATTTTCAATCTCCATATTTAGGATGTGAGGATTTTTATCATTTCAAGGAAAATGACAGTGTAATAATTGCAATATCAAATCCTAAAATTCGTGGTATTGTTTATAATAAAATTAAAAAAATGAAAATCGGTGTTTTTAGTTTTATAAGTTCTAAATCTTTCATATCAAATCAGTCTATCATTTTAGAAGGAGCTATTATTTGTCCTTTCGTTACTTTAACTTCCAATTGCAAAATTGGTGTTAACTTTCAAGCTAATATTTATAGTTATGTGGCTCATGATTGTGTTATAGGTAATAATGTGACATTTGCGCCTTCTGTAAAATGCAATGGTAATGTTATTATAGGTAATAATGTATATATTGGAACAGGAGCTATTATTCATCAAGGTAAAAATGACAAACCTTTAGTGATTGGAAATAATGTTACAATTGCAGCTGGATCTGTCGTAACAAAGAATATAAAGGACAATGAAGTAGTTTTTGGAAACCCTGCGATAAAATTAAATAAAGAAAATTTAAAGAAAAGAATATAAAATATGATTAATATTGATAAAATACATATAGGAATGAAGGCTTCTTGTACTCGAGTGATAACAGATTTGGATGTTGAAAATTTTGCAAAATTATCAGGCGATGTAAATCCAATTCATATAGACGAAGAATATGCTTTGAAGAGTCGATATAAGAAAAAAATAGCACATGGATTTTTTGTATCTTCATTTTTTTCTTCTTTATTTGGCACAAAACTACCAGGTAAAGGGTGTGTTTATGTTTCTCAAAATCTTAATTTTAAGAGGCCAGTTTATATTGGAGACGAGGTTGAAGCTGAAATTGAAGTGATTAAAGTTAATATTGCTAAAAAAAGAATTTATTTTAAAACATTTTGTAAAATAAAAAATAAAATAGCAATTGACGGGGTAGCTGAGATATTTGTCCCATGATACAAAAAAGTGAAAATATCATGAAAAAAACCTTAATTATAGCAGAAGCTGGAGTTAATCATAATGGTGATATAAATTTAGCTAAAAAGCTTATAGAAGTAGCCAGCGAAGCTGGGGCTGATTTTGTAAAATTTCAAACTTTTGTAGCTGAAAATTGTATAAGTAAAAATGCCAAAAAAGCAGAGTATCAACTCCAAGCTACTGATGAAAATCAAAGCCAGTTTGATATGGTTAAAAAATTAGAACTTTCTAAACAAGATCATGAAATTTTAATAGAACATTGTAAAAAATTTAATATTAAATTTCTTTCCACTGCTTTTGATTTAGAAAGTATTGATTTGCTTGTAAAATTTGATATAGAAATTTTTAAAATTCCAAGCGGAGAATTAACTAATCTTCCTTACTTGAAAAAAATTGCTAGTTTCAATAAAAATATCATCTTATCAACAGGAATGGCCACTTTAGGTGAGATTGAAAAAGCTTTAGATATTTTGGTGCAAAATGGTACTCAAAGAGATAAAATCATTATTTTACATTGTAATACAGAATACCCTACACCTTTTGAAGATGTAAATTTAAGGGCTATGCAAACTTTAAAAAAAGCCTTTTGTTTGCCCGTAGGATATTCTGATCATACTTTGGGTATAACTATACCTATAGCAGCTGTAGCTATGGGAGCTTGTGTGATAGAAAAACATTTTACTTTAGATAAAAGTATGCAAGGGCCTGATCATCAAGCTTCCTTAGAACCTGAAGAATTAAAAGCTATGATTAAATCCATAAGAGAGCTAGAACAAGCTTTTGGAAATGGTGTTAAAATTCCAAGCAAAAGCGAAAGTAAAAACAAAGCCATTGCTAGAAAATCTCTTGTAGCTAAAAAAGTTATAAAAAAGGGCGAATGTTTTAGTGAAGAAAATCTTACCACAAAGCGACCGGGGGATGGAATTTGTGCTATGAAATATGATAAATATTTAGGTAAAATTGCTAGTAGAGATTATGCCGAAGATGAGTTAATTGATGAATAGAAAAATTTGTGTTATTAGTGGCACTAGGGCTGAATGGTATTTGTTAAGAAATTTATGTAAATACATTGAACAAGATAATGAATTAACTTTGCAGCTTATTGTTACAGCAGCTCATTTAAGTCAAGATTTTGGTTTTACTTATCAAGAGATTGAAAAAGAATTTAAAGTAAATAAAAAAATTCCCATTTTGCTTAATAACAATGATGGTGTAGGTATTTGTAAAAGTATGGGGCTTTTACAAATTTCACTTTGTGAAGCTTTTGAAGAATTAAAACCTGATATTGTGGTGATATTAGGCGATAGATATGAAATGCTCTCTTGTGCTAGCGCTTGTTTGGTAATGCAAATTCCCTTAGCGCATCTTTGTGGAGGTGAGCTTACTTTGGGAGCTATTGATGATAGCATTAGGCATGCTATTAGTAAAATGGCGCATTTGCATTTTGCTAGTACTCAAACTTATGCAAATAGAATTTTGCAACTTGGAGAAAGTAAAGATAGAGTTTTTAATGTAGGTTCTCTAGGGGGAGAAAATATCAATAATATGAATTTTTTAAACAAGGAAGATTTGCAAAAAGAATTGAATTTGATATTTGATGAAAATATATATTTAATAACTTATCATCCTCAAACGATACAAAAATCAAGCGTTAAAAAAGAAATAAAATTATTGCTTGAATTTTTAGATAATTTGGAAAATTCTACTTTAATTTTTACGAAAGCAAATGCTGATGAGAATGGTTTATATATTAATGAGCTTTTAAATGAGTATTGTATAAAACAATCTCATAAAGCAAAGTTATTTGATAATTTGGGCTCTAAAAGATACTTAAGTTTAATGAAAATAGCAAATATGCTTATAGGAAATAGCTCTAGTGGAATTTGCGAAAGTCCTTTTTTAAGAATTCCTTGTATCAATATAGGTAACAGGCAAGAAGGAAGAATTTTTGCTGATAATATTATAAATTGTGATATTTATCATTTAAAACAAGCGTTTTTGTATGTTAATACCAAAGAATATCAAGATAAGCTAAAAAATTTCATTAATCCTTTTGAGTGTGAAGGTAAAAATACAAGTCTAATGATAAAGGATATTTTAAAAAATATTTCTTTGGAAAAAATTTTATATAAAAAATTTGTGGATATGCAATGAGTATTGAAAAATTAAAACTTGCTAAAAATGCAAGCATACAAGAAGCTTTAAAAATTATAGGTAGTGAGCGTGTTAGAATAGCTTTGGTGGTAGAAAATGATAAATTTTTAGGTGTAATTAGTGATTCTAACATTAGAAGAGCTTTATTAAATGGCAAAAAGCTTGAAGATAGTATAGAAACAATTTATACTAAGAATTCGCTAACTATTAAAGAAAATACAAGTAAAGAAGAGCTTTTAAAATTAGCTAGTCAAACTGATATTTATGATTTTCCTGTCTTAAATAGTGAAAATGAAGTCATAGCTATAAAATCTATTGCTTCAATTCTTAAAGAAAAAAGTTTTGAAAATGAAGTAGTTCTAATGGTTGGAGGTCTTGGAAGTAGATTGGGTGAACTTACCAAAAATACTCCAAAACCTATGTTAAAAATAGGTAAAAAACCAATACTCGAAAATATTGTTTTAAATTTCAAAGAACAAGGTTTTAAAAAGTTTATATTTTGTGTAAATTATAAAAAAGAAGTTATTTGTGATTATTTTCAAGAAGGCAAAAGTTGGGGTGTTGAAATTTCTTATATTAAAGAAAAACAAAAACTTGGCACTGCCGGGGCTTTGTCTTTGGTGAAAGATATGAAAAAATCATTTATTGTTATGAATGGAGATATTTTAACTAAACTTGATTTTGATCAACTTATTCAAGAGCATAAAAAAAGTAAAGCAGTGATGAGTGTGGTACTTAGAGAATTTGAGCAACAAATTCCTTACGGTGTTGTGAAAATTTCTAACAATGATATAAAAGATATAGAAGAAAAACCTATGCAGAAATTTTTAGTTAGTGCTGGAATTTATGTATTAGAACCAGAAGTTTTAAAGTATATCAAAAAAGATGTGTATTTGGATATGCCTAATTTGATTAAGCGATTGTTAGATAAAAAATTAAAAATAAATTCTTATATATTACAAGATTATTGGATTGATATAGGAAGACTTGAAGAATATGAAAAGGCGATTGTGGATTTTCAATGAAAGCTTTGATTATAGGATTTGGTAGTATAGGAAAAAAACACTACTTAGCTTTAAAACACTTAGGTTATGAAGTTAGCGTAGTTTCAAGAAGTTATAAAAAGAATGATTTGCAATGCTTTAAGAGCTTGCAAGAAGTAAAATTAGAAGAAATTGATTTATTTGTTATAGCAACTATAACGATAAATCACTATGAAACTTTAGAATCAATCGATAAAAAAATAAAAGGCAAAACTATTTTAATTGAAAAGCCTTTATTTGAAAAATATAGAGAGTTTAACTCTATCAATGGTAATTATATTTATGTGGCTTATTTGCTACGCTTTCATCCTTTAGTGGAAAAAATAAAAACTATTATACAAAAAGATCAATATATTTATTTTGTTGAATTTAATTGCTCATCATATTTACCAAACTGGAGAATTTGTGATTATACTCAAAATTATAGTGCAAAAAAAGAATTAGGTGGAGGAGTTTTATTGGATTTATCCCATGAGCTTGATTTAGCGTATTATTTTTTTGAAAAATTAAAATTATTATATGCTCAAAATTTAAAAATTTCTGAACTTGAAATTAATAGTGATGATTTTGCATTTTTATCTTTAAAATCTAAAAAAGAATTAATTCATATCAAACTTGATTATTTTTCTAAATTTACAAAAAGAGAGATTGTTTTGCATTCTCGTGATAAAACTTATAAGGCAGATTTAGTCAATAACAAATTATACATTTTTGGAACAACTACCTCGTTGCAGGTGGAAGAATGCCAAAGTGATACGATAAAAAATTTAATAAGTCTTCATGAAAAAATTATAGAAAAGGATTGTAGCGTGTGCAATCTTTATGAAGCTTTTGATGTTTTAAAATTATGTGATGAAGTCAAAAGGAGATCTAGTGAATAATATTTTATGCACAATATGTGCAAGAGGTGATAGTAAAGGGGTTAAAAATAAAAACATTAGAAAAATTAATGATTTGGAATTAATTGCTTATAGCATAATCCAAGCTAAAAATTCTCAACTTTTTAAACATATTGTAATTAGTACAGATAGTGATGAAATAGCACAAGTTGCTTTAAAATATGGCGGAGAAGTTTTTTTCAAAAGAGATGAAAATTTGGCAAAAGATGATAGTGCTAAATTGCCTGTTATAAAAGATGCTTTGTTAAAAAGCGAAGAATATTTTAATACCAAATTTAACACCATAATAGATCTTGATGCTTCTGCACCTTTGCGAAATAGTAAAGATATTTGCAAAGCATATGAGCTTTTTAAACAAGAAAAAAAGTCAAATTTAATTACAGCTACTCCGGCAAGACGCAACCCGTATTTTAATCTAATAGAAGTAGATAATGATGAGGTAAAAAAGTCTAAAGAAGGAAATTTCACTACGCGTCAAAGTGCTCCAAAATGTTATGATATGAATGCTAGTATTTATATTTTTACTAGGGAAAAATTGTTAAAAAATGATACTTTATTTGGAAAAGATACGAGCTTGTATATAATGGATGAAAAGACAGCTTTTGATATAGATAGTGAGTTTGATTTTGAAATAGTAGAATTTTTAATCAAAAAGGCTAATTTAAAACAGGAAGATTTTTAATGATTAAAGATAAAGTAGTATTTATAATAGGAGCATGTGGCCGTATAGGAAGTGCTTTGAGCAAGGCGTGTTTAGAGCATAATGGAAAAATTATCATTGCAGATATTAACGAGGAAGGATTATTTCACTTAGCATCAAAATTAAATAATAAAGAACGCATTTTAAGCAAAAAAATTGATATAAATGATCAAAAAGCAATTGAAGATTGTTTAAAAGAAGCTGTTTTAAAATTTGGAAAAATTGATGCTTTTGTTAATTGTGCTTATCCTGTGAGTAAAGATTGGGGGAAAATTGCTTATTATGAAGCAAGTTATGAACAAATTTGTGAAAGTTTGAATTTGCATCTAGCTAGTTTTATTTTTATAGCTAATATAATGGTAAAATTTTTTAAAAAACAAGGCTTTGGAAATATTATTAATTTAAGTTCGATTATGGGTGTTTATGCGCCTAAATTTGAAAACTATAAAGGAACTTCTATGCAAAGTCCTTTAGAATATAGTGTTATAAAAGCTGGTATTAATCATCTTGGTGTTTGGCTTGCTAAAGAGCTTTTTAATACAAATATAAGAGTAAATAGCGTAGCCTTTGGTGGTATAAAAGACAATCAACCCCAAGTGTTTTTGGATGCTTATAGAAAGTGTTGTGCTTCTAAAGGTATGTTAGATGCTAATGATGTGTGCGGGACTTTGATATTTTTAATGTCAGATTATTCTAAATTTATAACAGGACAAACTATAATAGTAGATGATGGATGGGGACTTTGATGAGTATTTTAGAAAATAATATTAATGCAGTGTTTGATCATAATTTAAAAGAGCAATTAAAAAAAGTAAATCAAACTTATCAAATAGTACAAGGTGATGATAATTTAGATATAAATATTATAGACGGGGGGGGGCATAGGCTTTATGATAAGCCGCTAGAAGAATTAAATAAAACATTAAATTTATACAATGATAAATATCTTTTATATCCTATATTATTCTTTTATGGTTTTGGAAATGGAATTTTATATAAAGCTCTTTTGCAAAATCCAAATTATAAGATTATTTTAGTATTTGAACCTGATGTAAATATAATCTATACTATGTTTAAAATGATAGATTTTTCTAAGGAATTAAAAGAAAATAGATTATTACTACTAGATCCAAATAATGAAAATATCAATGATTTGAAAAATTTGTTTTTAAGCAATTTGATATTTAAATTTTTAAGGACTTATTTTTTAGAGATACATTGTGATTATTATGATGGCAAGTATCAAGAAGAAATTTTGAAATTAAATTCTTTAATACAAGATGCTATAAAAGAAAATATAATTTCTATTGGAGATGATCCATTAGATGCCTTGCGAGGTATAAAACATTTTACACAAAATATTCCTAAAATGATAGCCAATCCAAGCTATAAAGAATTATTAAATAAAAGAAAAAATTTAAGTGATACAGCTATAATAGTCTCAACAGGACCTAGCTTAACTAAACAACTTCCACTTTTAAAACAATACCAAAACAAAGCCAGTATATTTTGTGCTGATAGTGCTTATCCTATACTTGCAAAAGCAAATATTAAACCTGATTATGTTTTTTCACTCGAGAGAACTGATTTTACTAGTGAATTTTTTAACAATGATTTTGGTGAATTTGATAAAGATATATTATTTGTTATTAAATCAGTTACTCATCCAAATACTATTAAGTATTTAGAAAAAAATAAAAGAAAATATATGATAGTTTCAACTCCAGAATATTTTTTTAAATATTGTTCTTTAAATGATTTTGGGTATTTTAACATGGGATGGAGTGTTGCTCATATGGCCTGTTATTTATCGGTTCATTTAAAACATAGTAATATAATATTTATTGGGCAAGATTTAGCTTATGGTGAAAGTAAAGTTTCGCATGCTATTGGACATATATACGGAGAACATGATTTAGATGATGAAGGTTTATACAAAGAAAATTTAAAAACTGAAGCTTATGGTGGTGGTAAATATATTGAGAGTTCATCTATATGGATTTTTTTTAAGAAAGTACTTGAAAATGATATTCTTACTTTTAATAAGATGAATATGAAAATTTACAACTGCACTGAGGGTGGAGCAAGAATAAATGGAACTATTGAAAAGCCTTTTAAGCATATATGTGAAAAATTATTAAAAAAAGATTTGAACAAGCCTTTTACAAAACTTGAAAATTTAAATTTAAATAAACAAAATGAATTATTATTAAAAGCATATTTCAAAATTATAAAAAACATTAAACAATATGAAAATTTAAAAAAAGAATTATGCGAAAGAAATATATCTATAAATAAAAATTTATTACATATTGATAATTTAGATATTCAAGATTCTATACATATGTTTGAATTAATATTAAAACAAATTGATGAACTTAAAACTAGCATATATCGTTGTGGTTTGTTAAATGGACCTTTAATCAGACAATTTGAATTAAATTTAGCAAGAATTTATGTGTTAAATCCAAAAACACAAGAAGATAGCTACAATAAATCAATGCTTTGGATAAAAGAACACCTAGATTGGATAAAATTAATCATAGCTCATATAGATTCTCAAAAGGAAGTTCTACAAAGAAGTATAGTTACAACTAAAGATGAGCTTATAGAAAAAGGTTTTTTGAATTTAGTAGAAAAAATCGATCAAAGAGCTTTAAAAAATGTTAATTTTTGATATTTTATAATCTATTTTTTAAATTTATTAAATCGATTTCAAAAATTTCAAGTAATTTTTCATTAAATTTTTTATAATCACACGAGAGCTTTTTTATAAGCTCAAAACTTCTTTTTTTATCTTTGTAATTTTGCCATAAAATTTCTTTATTTTTGTTTTCATATCTACCATTGTCATTAAATTCATAGCGGTATATGCATTCTTGCGATACAAAAAAGCTCTCACTTAGCATAAAATTTATATAGTTAAAAAGCACATCTTCTCCATAACAAAGTTTTTCTTTAAAATCAACATGCTCAAAACTTTTTAAAATCAAATTTTTCCTATATACTTTCGCCCAAACACTCCAACAAAAATGCTTTTGTTTAAGTAAAAATTCCAAAAATTCATCTTTTTTAAAAAGTTCATCTTGTTTAAATCTATAAAATTTCTTAAATTTCACCCTATGTACATATGCATCAAACACTACCATATCTACATTTTTAATTTTTTCAAGCCCAACTTCATAAGCATTAAGCTCTAAATAATCATCAGGATCTAAAAACATTATATAGGGTGAGCTTGAATTTAATACACCTATATTTCTACTAGCAAAAGTTCCTAAATTCTCTTCATTGTGTATGATTTTTATCCTATCATCTTTACTAGCATATTCTTTAGCTATATCTACACTTTTATCATTACCGCAATCATCTACTACAATGATTTCTATATCTTTAAAAGTTTGGTTAATACAACTTTCTAATGCTCTAGCAATATATTTTTCTACATTATAAGTTGGTAGTATGATGGAAATTTGACTCATTTTAGCTCTTTATTTTTTGATATAATTATAGCTTTTATTTTTAAGGAAAATTATGAATATTTTTATCAATCTTCCCACTTGGCTTGGCGATGCAGTGATGGCTAGTGCGGCTATTTATGCTATAAAAGAAAAATACCCTCAAGCTAAATTTACTTTTTATGGTTCTTTTGTGAGCACAGAGCTTTTTAAACGCTTTGAAAATGCTCAAATTTTAGTAGAAAATAAAAAGCAAAGATATAAGCAAATTTTAAAAGCTAGAAAAAATCTTGGTAAATTTGATCTAGCTTTTTCATTTCGCTCGGCATTTTCAAGTAAGATCATTTTAAATCTAATCAAAGCAAAAAAAAGATTTTATTTTGATAAAAATATTCTAAAAGAAGAACACCAAGTCTTAAAATACTTAAATTTCATAGAAAAAGCCTTAAATTTTAAAGCTACTTCAAATTCTTTAAAACTCCCTATAAAAGCAAAATCAATTCAAAAAATCTTAGGTATAAACCCGGGTGCGCATTTTGGAAGTGCTAAAAGATGGGAAGCGAACTATTTTGCAAGGGTAGCAAAAGAATTTAGTCCCACGCATCAAATTTTAATCTTTGGAGTAGAAAGTGAGAGAGAAATTTGTGATGAAATTGAGCATTTTCTTTTAAAAGAAGGTATCAAATCAAAAAATCTTTGTGGTAAAACTAGTATTTATACTTTATGTAAAAATATTTCTATGCTTGATTTGCTCATCACAAACGACAGTGGTCCTATGCATATAGGTGTAGTTTATGGAGTGAAAACGGTGGCTATTTTTGGCTCGACTAATTTTAGTCAAACCTCTCCTTGGCAAGAAAATGCTAAAATAGCACATTTAAATTTAGCTTGTATGCCTTGTATGCAAAAGGTCTGCCCTTTAAAACACCACAAATGCATGAAAGATTTAAAGCCTGAAGTGGTAATAAATTTAGCAAAAAATATTTTAGGAGTGTAAATGGTTTTTAGTTCTTATGAATTTATATTTATATTTTTACCTATAGTTTTAATTATATTTTATATACTTAAAAAATTTAATCATATTCAAAGCGCAAAATTATTTTTAGTTTTAGCAAGTTTATTTTTTTATGCTTTTTGGAAGGTTGAATATGTTTTGATTTTATTGCTTTCTATGGGTGTGAATTTTTATCTTGCAAATTTAATTTTACTTAATAGGGGGGGGGTAAAGCTATTATTTTATAGTGGTGTGTTTTTTAATTTAGCTTTACTTGCTTTTTTTAAATACACTGATTTTCTTTTAGAAAATTTTAATGTATTTTTTCAAATAGTCCAACTAGATTTTAATATTCCTTTGCCGCATATATTACTACCTTTAGCTATATCTTTTTTTACTTTTCAACAAATTGCTTTTTTAGTAGATTGTTATAAAAGAACAAATATAGAAAGTTTAAAAAGTGAAAATACATATAAAATAAATATTTTAGATTATGCTTTGTTTATAACATTTTTTCCTCAACTTATAGCAGGTCCAATAGTACATCATAAAGAAATGATGCCTCAATTTAAGAGTATGCTTTGGAATAATTCTATTCTTATTAATTGGGAAAATATAGCTAAAGGATTATTTATATTTTCTATGGGTTTATTTAAGAAAGTATATATTGCTGATTCTTTTGCGCTTTGGGCTAATGCAGGGTTTAAGATAGTTGAAAATGGAGGTACTTTAAATATTTTTGAAGCTTGGGCAACTTCTTTATCTTATACTTTTCAGCTTTATTTTGATTTTAGTGGCTATTGTGATATGGCTATAGGTATAGCTTTGTTTTTTAGTATAAAACTTCCTATTAATTTTAACTCTCCTTATAAAGCATTAAATATAAGTGATTTTTGGAGAAGATGGCATATAACATTAGGTAAATTTTTAAAAGATTATTTATATATACCTTTGGGTGGTAATAGGGTTTCTAAGATTATAAATTTAAGAAATCTTTTTATAGTGGCTTTTGTAAGTGGAGTATGGCATGGAGCTGGATGGGGTTTTGTGATATGGGGAGTGTTGCATGGACTAGCTATGGTACTTCATAGAATATATTCATTTATAACCCCAAATGCAAAATTTAAAGAAAGCATCATTTATAAAATATTTGCATGGTTTGTAACTTTTAATTTTATTAACCTTGCGTGGATATTTTTTAGAAGCGAAAATCTTCAAGGTGCTATAAATCTTTTAAAAGCTATGTTTGGTATAACTTGGATGGAATTGCCAATAAAATGGCATAGAATGAAAGAATCTTTAGCGCAAATTAGTGGTAGTAATGAAACTTTAATTTACATCATCGTTTGTATGATTTTATGTATTGGGTTTAAAAATAGTATTGAAAAACTTGAAAAGTTTAAAGCTAGTTATATAAATTCTTTATTAGTCATGCTTTTTTTATATATAGCTTTGATAACTTTAGGAGTGGTTCCTTATACTGAATTTATTTATTTTAATTTCTAAGGATAAAAATGTTTAAATCATATAAAAAATTTGTAATTTGTTCTTTATTAATACCTTTGCCTTTTATATTGTTTTTAGGAGTTTTGCTTTATGTGTACGATCCATTGCAGCTTTATCATGAACCTTGGTTTAGAAAAAAAACGTATTACAATGATTTAACTATTAGCTCCAAAGGTATAATCGATCACAATAAATTTGATTCTATAATTTTTGGAACTTCAATGCTTCAAAATACTTCATCTTTTGAAGCAACTTCTAAACTTGGAGGGCAATTTATCAATTTATCAATAGGTGGAAGCACTTTTGAACAAAGAAAGATTATTTTAGACTATATATTGAAAAAACATACTATTAAACATTTAGTAATATCTTTAGATGAATTTGCAATTATGGATGTAAAATTTCAAAATTTTTCTAATTTTAGCTATTTATATGATCAAAACACCTATAATGATTTAAAAATTTATCTTAATAAAAAATTTATTTTCTGCGCATTGAAATTTTCTAGTAATAAAAAATGTGTTGGAGATGATACTGAGTTAGAAAATTTACCAAAATGGATTAAAAGCCCAATTGCACAAAAACAATTTGGAGGGATTGGAAATTGGATTAAAAATATAGAAGAGGGTGTCCGAAAGGATATTAAAAAAATTGTGCAATTATACAATGGAAATTACATACATGATTATTCGAGTATAGATCTTAATGTTTTAAAAAATCATATTGATATTTACATATTTAACTATGCTAAAATGTATCCAAATGTCCAGTTTTCTTTAATCTTACCAACTTATTCTAGAGTTTATCACAAGATGGCACAGGTTGATTTTCAATATTACCAACAATGGGTAGATTTGGTAAAATATATTATTTTAAAGTCAAAAACACTTGAAAATGTTAAAATATATGGATTTGATGATTTAGATTATGCAGATGATATTGCAAATTATAAAGACTTAAATCACTATAATATAGACATGAATTCAATGCAACTTGATGCTATTAAAAACCAAACAAACATTTTAACGCCTGAAAATATGGATGAGTATTTTAAAATTACGGAAGAAAAAATCAAAAATTATGATTTAAATCCTTTAATTGAGCAAATAAAAGCAAGCGGTATTTTAGATAAATAGTGTAAATAAAAGCTTTTTTTGCATGAAAACCTCTTGCAAAAGCTTGATAAATGTGTTAAACTTAACAATCATTTTTAATCAAGGAGCTTTTTATGACTAAAGCAGATTTTATTTCTCAAGTTGCTCAAACTGCTGGGCTAACTAAAAAAGATGCAACTGCAGCTACTGATGCAGTAATCGCTACTATTACTGATGTATTAGCTAAAGGTGATAGCATTAGCTTTATCGGTTTTGGTACATTTTCTGTAGCTGAAAGAGCTGCTAGAGAAGCTAGAGTGCCAAGCACTGGTGCTACTATTAAAGTACCTGCTACTAAAGTTGCTAAATTTAAAGTAGGTAAAAACCTTAAAGATGCAGTTGCTGCTGCTAAAACTGCTAAAAAAGCTAAAAAATAATTCTTTGCGCAAAAGTTAAAAAACTTTTGCGTTTTTCTTCATAGTTAAGTATTAATTTTCTTTTGATATTGTTTTTAAAAATATTAAAGGAAGACAATGTCAGTTTATAATAATATCTTAGATTGTATAGGTAATACCCCGATTATTTCTTTAAAAGAATTTGCTCCAAATCTTTATGCTAAATGCGAGTATTTTAATCCAAGTCATTCTATAAAAGATAGAGCGGCTGTGGAGATGATAAAACAAGCTTTAAATGAAGGTAAAATCAATCAAGAAACAACCATTATAGAAGCTACAAGTGGAAATACCGGCATAGCTTTAGCAATGATTTGTGCAAGCTTAAAGCTTAAACTTATCATAGCTATGCCTGAGTCTATGAGTATTGAGCGTAGAAAAATGATGAGTTTTTTTGGTGCAAAGCTAGAGCTTACTCAAGCAAGCAAAGGTATGCAAGGGGCGCTTGATAGAGCTAATGAGCTTTTGAGTGAAATTCCAAATTCGTTTATGATAAGTCAATTTGAAAATATCAACAACAAAAATGCACATAGAAAAAATACTGCTTTAGAAATTTTAAAAGCTTTACCCGATCTTGGTATTTTTTTAGCAGGTTTTGGTACAGGTGGAACTATTAGCGGGGTAGGAGAAATTTTAAAAGAACACAATCCTAATGTCAAAATCATAGCCTTAGAACCCGCATCTTCGCCACTTTTGAGTCAAAATACCGCTGCAAGCCATAAAATTCAAGGTATAGGTGCAAATTTTATCCCTAAAATTTTAAATCAAAAAATCATAGATGAGATAGTTTGTGTAAGCAATGAAGATGCTATAAATACAGCCTTAGAGCTTGGTAAAAATGGCATAATGGCAGGAATTTCAAGTGGTGCAAATGTATATATGGCTAGAAAAATTGCTTTAGAAAACCCTGATAAAAAAGTCTTGACTATGTTAAATGATACAGCCGAGCGATATTTGTCAACTGATTTATTTGCAAATTTATAATTAGGGGTGTGTATGAGTCAAAATAATGAGCATTTTGATTTAGATCTTGAAAGGGCGATTTTAAGTTCTTGTATATATAGTGAAGATTCTTTTTTTAGTGTTTCTTCGGATATTGAAATTAATGATTTTTCGCTCAAAGCTCATCAAGATATTTATAAAGCTATTTTAGCTTGTGTGAATGCAGGCGAGCCTATAAGTGCAAGTTTTATAAGAAAACATAAAAAAGTAGATGAGCAAATTTTAGCTGAAGTTTTAGCTACTACTTCCATAGCAGATGTGAGTAAATACGCTTATGAATTAAGAGAAAAATCCATTAGACGCCAACTTTTAAATTTTGCTTATACTATACCTACAAGGGTAAATGAAGATAAAAGCATTTCTCAAATCTCAGATGAAATAGGCAAAGAAATTTTTAATCTTACAAACCGTGTAAATAGTAATAGTATTAAGGATATGACTATGGTGATGTCTGAGCTTATGGATGAGTTTAAAAAGCAAAAAGAAGCTGAAAATAAAGATATTTTGGGACTTGATACAGGTTTTAGTGAGCTTAATAAAATGACAAAAGGTTTTAAACCTGGCGATCTTGTAATCATCGCAGCACGCCCTGGCATGGGAAAAACTACAATTTGTTTAAATTTTATAGAAAAAACACTAAGACAAAATAAAGGTGTTGTGATGTTTTCACTAGAAATGCCTGCTACGCAAATCATGCAAAGATTAATCAGTGCAAAAACTTCCATTCCTTTGCAAAAAATTCTAATCGCAGATTTAAACGATGATGAGTGGAGTAGGGTAGGTGATGCTTGTAATGAATATGCACAAAAAAATCTTTATATTTATGATAGTGGTTATGCTAGCATAGCAGACATTCGTTCAATTTTACGCAAAATCAAGGCTCAAGATGAGAGTATTGAGCTTTGCGTAGTTGATTACATCGGCCTTATGATGAGTAATTCAGCTTTTAATGATAGGCATTTGCAGGTGAGTGAAATTTCAAGAGGTTTAAAGCTTTTAGCAAGAGAATTAAATATGCCAGTAGTGGCACTTTCGCAATTAAATCGTTCATTAGAAAGTAGAGCAAATAAACGACCTATGCTTAGTGATTTAAGAGAAAGTGGCGCTATAGAACAAGATGCAGATACGATTTTATTTGTATATAGAGATGAGGTTTATAGAGAACAAGAAGAAAAAGAAAGAGAAAATAAAGCCAAAAATGAAGGCAAAACTTATGAGAGAAAATTTATGCCAAATCCTGTGCAAGAAAAAGCTGAGCTTATTATAGGTAAAAATAGAAATGGTCCTGTAGGGCATGTAGATTTGCTTTTCTTAAAAGAAAAATCGTGCTTTATTGAAGCTCCAAAAGAAGATTTTATAGTTACCAATTTTGAAGGTTAATTTAAAGAATAGCGATAATCGTTTTGTATAAAAAGCTCTAAATCTTTAAAATCAATTTTTCCCATCAGCTCTTTTACGAGCTGTTTGTATATTATTTTTTCATCTTTAACTACAAAAGCTGATCTTGCTAATAATCCTGCAAATATACTATCATGTATTAATACTCCATAATTAGTGCCAAAATCTTTAAAGGCAAAATCACTTGCAACTATGATATTATCAATTCCTTCAGTTGCACAAAAACGATCCATAGCAAAAGGTAAGTCCATGCTAACAACAATCACTTCAATGTTTTTTATAGATGCCAATCTTTTGTTAGTTTCTTTAGCTTGTTTGGAGCATACTTGAGTGTCTAAGCTAGGAAAAGTTAGTAAAATTTGAGTTTTTCCAGGTGGTGCTATTTCTACTGAGGCAAGATTTTTAGTTTTTAAAGTCACTTTTGGAGCATTATCGCCAATTTGTAGTTGATTTCCTATGAGTTTTATGTTTTGTTTTTTATATATAATGCTTGACACAATTTTCCTTTTTATAATAAAATCATCTTAGCTAAAAGTAAAAAGCTGAAAAAACCCAAACCATCAGTAATTGCAGTAATCACAACACTTGAACCTACCGCAGGATCAATTTTAAATTTTTTCAAAGTTAATGGCACAAAAGAGCCTACAAAACCGGCTAAGGCTAGATTGATTAGCATTGACAAAGCTATAACAAGTCCTAAAAGGGCTGTTTTAAACCATATAAAAGCTATAATACTCATAACGCTTGCAAATATAAGCCCATTTAATAAAGAAATTCCACTCTCTCTTAATATAACTTTTTTAGCATCTTTGAATTCTACTTCATTGAGTGAGAGTTTTCTAACTGTTACCGCTAAGGCTTGTGAGCCTGTGTTACCTCCCATGGAAGCTACAATAGGCATAAGTACTGCTAGAGCTACAAGTTGTTCTATTTCACCTGAAAAAAGACTGATGATATTAGCTGAAATTAATGAAGTTGTAAGATTAATCATGAGCCAAAAAGCTCTTGCTTTAGCTGCTTTAAAAGCACTTTCTTCTTCAACATCTGCATCAACTCCGGCTAAATTATAAATTTGCTCTGTTGCATTTTCTTGGATTAAATCATGAATATCATCATAAGTAATTCTACCCAAAAGCACTCCATCATCATTTATAACAGCCAAAACACTTAAATCATAATCTTCTACTATATCAATAGCCTTTTGTATATCTTCATGATCTTTAATGCTATAACATTTATATTTTTCATTGTTGTTTTTAATAATATCTGCAAAACTTAGTTTAAAATCCCAAAGCAAGAGATCGCTTAGGTTGATAGCATTGCAAAGTTTTCCTTGTTTATCTATGATATAAACTTGAAAAATTTGATCTACTTGTCCTGAATGCTTTAAAATTCTATATCTTTTAATGGCCTTTTCTATACTTTCATTAATAGAGGCTGTGAAAATTTCTGTTTGCATATAAGCACCAGCGGTATTTTCATCATAATTTTTAAGGCGTAAAATTTCTTCTTTATCTTCTGAACTTAAGCGGTTTAAAATAGCTAAAGTTTTTTGTGGATTTAGCTCTTCAAAACGCTTAATTAAGTCTGTTGCATCATCACTTTCAAGCTCTTCTACTGCTTTTGCAATCTTTATAATGCTTAAGTTTTCTAAAATATCTTCTAAGATATGTTCAGGCGTTATAGTAGCTACATTTGCAAGTGTGTAAGTATCAAAAGATTTAAGAGTTTTTAAATAAAGCTCTTCATCATGCCTTTTAATAGTTTTTAAGGCTTCATTGATTTCATAGGTACTTTGATCTTTGAAAGTATTTTTTAAAAGTTCTTGTGCTTCTAAAAAATCATTCATCATCTCAAAGCTCCATAGAATTTTCTATATTTTGTTCTTTTGGTGGATTTTTATAATTTTCATCAATGCTTTGCAAGCGGTTTTCATACTCTTTTGCCATTTTTAAAAATTCTTCTTTGTTTTTTCCACTTAAGCTTGATTTTGGAATTTTAACTATAGTTTCAGGATTAATTGCTTTATTATTTAGATAAAGTCCAAAATGCAAATGTGGTCCAGTGCTCATACCAGTAGAGCCTACATAAGCAATCACTTGTCCTTGCTTAACTTTTTGTCCGCGTTTGATTTTTGCAAAGCGACTAAGATGAGCATATAAAGTCATATAGCCTGACATGTGTTTTACTTGTACAACCTTACCATAACCACCTTTTGTCCCAACAAAGCTAATCGTTCCATCTCCTGCACTTTTAACTGGAGTACCCGTTGGAGCTGCATAGTCAATACCTAGGTGTGCTCTATAGCGTTTTAATATAGGATGGTATCTTGCTCTAGTAAAACGATCTGAAATCCTTGTATATTTGACAGGTTTAGTTAAAAAGAAATTTTCAAGCTCTTTTCCTTGAGCATTATAATAAGAATCTTTATATAAAAATACAGAATATTCTTTACCTCTAATATTAGCTAAAGCTGCTTGGATATTAATATCGCCAAAAAGTCTTCCTAGTCTTCTTTTTTGCTCATAAATTAATACTACACTATCGCCTTTTCTAACATTTTTAAAATTAACACTATTTTTAAAAGCTCTTACCATAGCTCTTGCTAAGGTTACGCTACCACTTTCATCATAAACATCTTGATAAGCTGAATTGTTAATAGCTACGCGAATAGTTCTTTTTTCTTTGGTATAAGAAATTGGAGTAAAACTTAATACGAATTTATTTTCAGTGTTTTTGTAAATATGAATTTGTAAATCATCACTGATTGGGATTAAAACCTGTTCTAATTCTCCTTGATCATCTTTTAACATTTGGTATTTAATACCACTTGCAATTTCTGCACTTAGTTCTTTATCTTCAGCATCAAGATTATAGTATAAATTTAAAGGTATGGAGTGATCTTGTAAAAAATCAAGTAAAGTTTTGCCATTCTCCCAAGAAAGTTCTTCAACACTTGAAATAGCAAAAAGTTTTATCGATATAAGTAAAGATATGAAAATTTTTTTCATGGTATTTTAAAGCCTTCTAAAATTTAAACATAAATTTGTATTTTACTTAATTTTTCTTACAATTTTGTAAGGAAAATACAATATAATTTAATTTTTACACTTTTTTAAGGAGTATCAGTTGTCAAGAATTATTTTAATGCTTTGTTGTTTTTTAGCATTTTTGCAAGCTAAAAATTTTGATTTAATACAAACAAAACTTGAAAAAGTAGATGATATTTATGGTTATATAAAAGATGATCCTAGAATTTTATTGCACTCAAGTGGTATAGTTGTGCATGAAATTGATACACAAAAATCAATTATTGCAAGAGCTAGTGTGATAGGGCGTGAAAATGGCTTAGTTAAATTACAATTTAAAGTTTTTGATATGCTAGCTCAAGATGCTATGCCTTTACCAAATGTATTGCCACAAGTAGGCGATAAAATAGTTTTAAATTATTTATATGATAGAGCCTTGATTATAGCTCCTGATAAAAATGTGTATGATTTTATAGCTCAAAAATTAAATGGACTTTATTTTTTACACCCTGATTTATTTGGTGCTCATATGATACAAGAATACCGCCAAACTCCAAGAAGATCAGATTTTAGATCTTTTTGTTCAAAAAATGCTGTTGGGCTTTTAGTGGTAGCTTTAGAAAATAAAGCTGAGATAGTTGATTGTCAAGATTTTGGCAAGATAGAAGAATTTAACATACCTCAAGCTCAAAGTTTGCAAATTCCATTTTATTCAAGAATTACAGGTTATAAAAGCGATATTTTTAGCTTAAATGATGAAGCAATTGGAAATTATTATGTATATTATGAAAAATTAATTAGCTTAACTAGAGACAAATAATGCAAGAAATCCATCAAAAATTTTTTCAAGATCTTTTAGGGGTTGAAAATGCTCATTTTGATCCTATCCACAAAAGAGCGTATAGTTATGATGCTACTAAAAAGCATTATTTACCTGATGGAGTGCTTTTTCCAAGAGATGAAAATGATATTAGTCAAATTTTAAAATATTGTAATGAAAATAAAATCATCGTTATTCCTAGGGGCTCAGGTAGTGGATTTACCGGTGGAAGCTTAGCTATTAATGGTGGAGTAGTGTTAAGCTTTGAAAAACATATGAATAAAATTTTAGAAATTGATCTTGAAAATTTAGTTGCAGTAGTGCAGCCTGGTGTGATAAATATGGCTTTACAAGAAAAAGCAAAAGAATATGGTTTATTTTATCCACCTGATCCTGCTAGTATGGAGTATTCTTCTTTAGGGGGGAATGTAAGCGAAAATGCAGGGGGTATGAGAGCTGCTAAGTATGGTATAACTAAAGATTATGTAATGGCTTTAAGAGCTGTTTTACCTAATGGAGAAATCATTAGAGCAGGTAAAAAAACTATAAAAGATGTAGCGGGTTATAATCTAGCTGGAATTTTAATAGCAAGTGAGGGATCTTTGGCTGTGCTTAGTGAGATTACTTTAAAACTAGTAGCTTTGCCAAAGTTTAAAAAGACAGCTATGGGGATTTTTAACAGCATTGATGAAGCAATGAATGCAGTTTATAAAACTTTAGCTAAAGGTGTGACTCCTGTATCTATGGAATTTTTAGATCAATTAAGCATACAAGCATTAGAACAAAAATTCCAAAAAGGCTTACCTATGGATGCGGGTGCGATTTTAATCGCTGATGTAGATGGCAATGTAGAAGAGGCTATTGAAGCAGATTTAAAAATTTTGCAAGAGAGTTTTTATGAATCTGGCGTAAGAGAGTTTAAAATAGCAAAAGATGAGCAAGAAGCAGCCAATATTTGGTTTGCTAGAAGAAACTGCTCTCAAAGTATAGCAATGTATGGAAATTTAAAGCTTAATGAAGATATTACAGTGCCGCGTTCAAAACTACCTGATCTTTTAAAAGGCATAGCTGAAATTTCTAAAAAATATGGTTTTAAAATCCCTTGTTTTGGTCATACTGGCGATGGTAATGTGCATACTAATGTAATGGTAAGTGATAAAAATAATCCTGAGTTGGTTAAAAAAGGTTACGAAGCTGTAGAAGAGGTTTTTAAGCTTACAGTTTCTTTAGGTGGAACCTTAAGTGGGGAGCATGGTATAGGCATTTCAAAAGCTCCTTTTATGAAGCTTGCTTTTAGTGAAGCTGAAATGGACTTGATGAGAAATATCAAAAAAGCATTTGATCCAAATAATATACTTAATCCTTTTAAAATGGGACTTTGATGAATTTTAAAAACTTCATAAAAATTCTTTTAAGCATAAGAGATAAAGAAATTTTAAATTATGCTGCAGCTTTGAGTTTTTATACTATTTTATCTTTAATACCGCTTTTATTTTTATGTTTTTGGGTTTTTACTCAAATTCCAAGTTTTGAAATGTATCAAGAAAGAATTAAAAATTTAATTTTTACTTTTTTAATCCCAACTCAACAAGAATTAATAACACAATATATTAACACTTTTTTAAAAAATAGTGTCAATCTTGGTTTAATTGGTCTTTTAGCTATGGCTTTGACTTCTTTAGCATTTTTTTCAGGTTATGATTATGTTATTAATAAGCTTTTAGAAGAAGACTCTAAAAGTCTTTGGCATAGTATAAGTTCTTATTGGACTTTGGCAACATTAACTCCACTTGGACTTGGAGTGAGTTTTTACATTTCAGGTTTTATACAAAAAACCTTAGATGATTTTAATATTGCTTTAAATTTTTTTGAGATTTTACCTTATGTGATTATATGGGCTTTGTTTTTTACATCTTATTCAAGTTCAGTGAGTAAAAAAGGTGATTTAAAAACTTTGCTTATTAGTTCTTTTGGTGCTTCTGTGATTTGGTATATTTCTAAGATGATTTTTGTATATTATGCTGTATATAATAAAACTTATTTAAATGTATATGGTTCTTTTTCTGTGATATTGTTTTTCTTTTTGTGGATTTATATTTCTTGGATTATTTATCTTTTGGGTTTAAGGGTTTATTTGATTTTAAATCAAGAAAATAAAGGGAATAAAACCAAGAGAAATTACAAAAAGAGCTAAATAACGATGAAAAATAGCCATGAAGGATAAAAATATATAAATAAGATAAATTTCTAATGGTATATGTAACAATATGCTATTTAATTTAAAATCAAATAATGCTAATAATATTTCATCTAATACATCTCCATAAGATAATAAATGCAGTAATAAACTTATAGGGTAAAATAAAGCAAATAATATGCTTAGAGGTATACCTAAAAATTGTTGAAAACTAATAAGTGGAAAAAAATATAATACAGGAATCATCATTGCTAAAAAAGTCCAAAAATTTATAAAAATAATATGAATATAATTTTTTGAAAAATTATCTTTAAAATGATGTAAATATAAATAAATATAAAATACTCCTAAACTTGAAAACAAAAAGCCAACGCTAAATAATAAATTTGGAAATAAGCTTATACATAAAATTACACTTAAGAATAAAAATTTAAAACTCAAAATTTTAATATTTTTGCTAAATAGATAAAAAGCAAAAATACTCATACATAAAGCTCTTATATAAGAAGGGCTAAAGTCTATTAAAAATATATACAAAATTAAAAGCAAGAAAGCAAAAATACTAATATCAAGTTTTAAACTTCTATAAGGAAAATATCGTTTGTGAAAAAAGGCATATAAAGGAGCAAAAATCAAAAAGCAAAAGCTAAATAGCAAGCCCAAATGATATCCACTAATAGCAATTAAATGCGCGATATTGTAAAAATTTACATCATTTCTAAGCTCACTTGATACATTTTTTGCAAAAAATAAAGCCCCGTAAAATTCTTTGATTTTTTCATTTTGATGTTGATTTAAAAAATACTCCACTAAGATATTTTCTTTTTGAGTATTAGTTTTATGAAAATCATAACTTGGTACAAAAAAATTTTTACTAAGATAATCTTTAAAGTTAATATTTTTAGTAATAATCCTAAGATTTATAATATCATTTTTAATTAAATTTAGTTCTTTAAAACTAGTAGTGTAAAAAACAAAATCAGA